>CAMBLS010000004.1 GCA_945868485.1 uncultured Lachnospiraceae bacterium
AATATAGAATGATTCCTTATATTCTTGCAGAGAACCCCGGATTAAGCTCTAAAGGGGTATTTGCACGTAGCAAGGCCATGATGAAGGGAGAAAAATGGAATGCCTTTGTTTTAGATCTTTCCTTCCTTGGATGGTATCTGCTTGGCACAATTACCTGTTGCATCTTAAATATATTCTATGTAAGTCCTTACTATTATCTCACTTTTGCTGAATTATATGCTGTATTAAAGCAAAAGGTTGATAGCACTCCTGTAGATGCTGTTTAAAAGGTAAACGATAGTGAAATGACGTCATGGTTTCATGACGTCGTTTCTTTTATTTACATCCTCTTTAAGAAGCATATAAACAGTTGATAATAATGGGATAAATATAAGCATTCCGAAAACTCCCATAAGACTTCCCCCTATTGTTACTGCTGCAAGCACCCAGATAGATGGCAATCCCACTGAGTTACCCACCACATGGGGATAAATTAAGTTCCCTTCTATCTGTTGAAGCACAATGAACAGAACCAAAAACCAAAGTGCTTTAACAGGATCGTCCACCAACATCAGAAATGCTCCTACAAAACACCCGATAAAAGCCCCCACAATCGGAATCAATGCCGTAAATGCAATGAGAACACCTACCATAACTGCATAATCAAATCCAAAAACAGTCATTGTAATCACGAACATCATTCCCAGTATTACCGCTTCCGTACACTGCCCAGTAATAAAATTACTGAAATTTCTGTTCAGGAGACCAAATACTTTCATTGTACCGGTATAGAGCTTAGGACTTGCATATGCTTTCAGAACTCTTTCAAACTGATTTCCCAGCTTTTCCTTTTGCATCAAAATATAAACAGAAAATACAAGGGCAATAAAGAAATTTACAGTGTTACTAATGATACTGCTTGCAACCGTCACTGTTGAGGTAAGCATATTCCCCATTCCGTTTCCAAGAAAACTTATAATTGTTTCAATTGTCTTCTTCCAATCAATTTCTGGTATCTTTATACTTTCAACCTGCTTCAGCAATTCTGGATTCTCAACCAAAAGAATCTCCAACTGTCCCATCACATTTGACCAGAAAACAGGAATTTTATTGGCAAGTTCCCTGACGGTGGCTGCCAACTGGGGAATAATCGTAAGAATCACCAGCGTAATTACAAGAAAAACAGCCAGAAATGCCAGCACAAGGCTAATCCCACGCTTACATTTTAAAAGCCACTTTACCTTACTCTTTTCCAGCCTTTCTTCATGAAAAAGCATGCTTTCAAAAAACTTCATAGGAATGTTAATGACAAAGGCAATCATCCCTCCTACAATGAAAGGTTGCAAAATACTCAGTAAAAACAAAAGACCCTCCCAGAGCAGATCAATCTTCATCAGTGCCAGAATCACTATTGCTGCAAACAGCATAAGTCCTCTGATTTTTCTTATGTTCTTCCTGTTTAAATTCATAAATTTTCTCCTTTTTCAAGTCTATAAGGCTTCTAACAGCTTTAAGAGAAATTTCCAGACTCTTTCTGTAGATGAAATACTTAACTCCTCTTCTGCAGTATGGATATTCTTCATATTGGGTCCTATAGAGACACAATCGAGTCCTGGGATCTTGTCTGCCAAAAGTCCACACTCTACCCCCGCATGAATCGCCTTAATTACCGGTTCTTCATGATATAGTTCACGATATACCTCTATCATCTTATCCCTAAGTGGCGACTCCTTTCGATATGTCCATCCCGGATATTCCCCAGTCACTTCTGTCTCTGCACCAGCCAGATGTGCAAGACTTAAGAGCTTTCCTATCAATGCCCTCTTAGCCCCTTCCAAAGAGCTTCGCACAGAAATACCGATTCCTGCTATTCCATCCTTCATATATAGAAGTCCCGGATTTAAAGAGGTTTCTACCAACCCTGGCATAGCGCTGCTCATTGCCTGAACCCCATAAGGTAACGTATTTATTAGGCTAATCAGCCTCCCTGCTTCCTCTTCCTCTATAACATCCATTTCTTCCACTTGCATGGCACTTACTTCTATTCGAACGCCTCGATCCTTATCCGCAAGTTCCTGCTTTAATTCGCTTTCCAGCTTATCACATGTATGCTTAAGGAGAGCAACACACTCCTGTTCCGAGAACTCTCCCTGTTGCATTTTTTGTCTTCCGTTCTTATTCTCATAGCCTGTGACCAGAATATGGGCTTTTACACTGCTTGGAATCGCATTATCAGCAACTCCACCTTCTATATCTGCGATACAGAGGTCCATTTTCCGCAAAAGCTTATTAAGTACCCTTCCCATAAGGCAGATTGCATTTCCTCTTTCCTTGTGTATCTCTTCCCCTGAATGTCCGCCCTGTAGACCACATACATTGATTTCAAAAGAAAATCCTCTGCGCTTTTTCTGTACATAGGGATAGTTGATGTTCACTCTTGCACCCCCTGCACAACCGAAAAGAAAAATTCCTTCTTCCTCCGAGTCAAGATTGACCAGGCGCTTCGCCTTGAGTGGCGAAACATCAAGGGCCCTTGCACCATTCATTCCAACTTCCTCATCCACAGTAATCACAAGTTCTATTTTGGGATGTGAATAACGATTGCTATCCAAAAGTGCCAATCCATATGCTACTGCAATGCCATCGTCTCCTCCCAAACTGGTATCCTCTGCCATCAGACGATCACCGTCTATCTTAAGTCTGAGTCCCTCTTTTTTCATATCTATAGAAGCATCCGGCTTTTTTACCGCTACCATATCCATATGCCCTTGAAGCATAACCGGTTCATGATCACTATACCCTTGTGATGCCTCCTTAATGATTATGACATTGCCATATTCATCCTGATAATATTCTAAATTTCTCTCCCCTGCAAATTTCACTAAATAGTCACTAATCTTGCCTGTGTTTCCTGAGCCGTGTGGAATTTTACTTATTTCTTCAAAGTAATAAAATACATCTTGGGGTTCTAAATTTTTTAATACTCTCATCTCTGACCTCTCTGACTTTTTGCATACCTAAATCATATCACAGGAATATAATAGAAAAAAGACCTTATTCAGTAATAAGGTCTTTGGTTCATTTATTATGCAATTTTGCTTTTTGCAAGTTCTGCCAGTGTCTTGAAGCCTTCTGCATCATTAACTGCCATTTCTGCAAGCATCTTTCTGTTAATATCAACTTCTGCAAGCTTAAGACCATACATAAACTTGCTGTAAGATAATCCGTTTAATCTTGCAGCTGCATTGATACGTGCGATCCAAAGCTGTCTAAACTGACGCTTTTTCTCTTTACGTCCTGCATATGAAGAAGCTAACGCTCTCATTACGGACTGCTTTGCTACTCTATACTGTTTGCTTCTGGCTCCTCTGTAGCCTTTTGCAAGCTTTAATACTCTGTTATGTTTTTTCTTGGCATTCATACCGCCTTTAATTCTTGCCATGTCTTATATCCTCCTTATGACATCTAATATATCCTGCTACTGTTCTTCTTATAAATAAGGTAAAATCTTCTTCATATTCTTAACATTTGTCTTGTCTGTAATTGCAGGCTGTCTTAAATTCCTCTTTCTCTTAGTGGTCTTCTTGGTTAAGATATGGCTCTTATAAGCTTTACTTCTCTTTAATTTACCTGTTCCTGTAGCTTTAAAACGCTTTGCAGCAGCTTTGCTTGTTTTCATTTTTGGCATAACTGATTCCTCCTATATACTTTAATATTCTGCCGACGTAAGGCTCGTCCTTTCGTCATCTATTTTAACTGGCAGGCTAACGCTTTTCAGTTAAAAACATTGTCATACTTCTTCCTTCCACTTTGGGAGCTTTTTCAACTACACACACATCTGAAAGTGCTTCCGCAAAATCGTCCAAGATATGCTTGCTACTTGCCATGTGTGCCATTTCACGTCCTCGAAATCTGAGCGTTACCTTCACCCTGTCTCCCTTGGCAAGAAACTTTCTTGCTGAATTTACCTTTGTGTTAAGGTCATTGGTATCAATATTGGGTGATAAGCGAATTTCTTTAATCTCAATTGTTTTCTGCTTCTTTTTTGCTTCCTTTTCCTTGCGTGTCTGCTCGTATTTGTACTTACCATAATCTACAAGCTTACACACTGGCGGCTTCGCTGTAGGAGCAATCTTTACAAGGTCAACTCCCGCCTCTTCTGCCATCTGTAATGCTTCTCTTGAAGACATGATTCCTAACTGCTCTCCGTCTTCCCCAATCACACGTACTTCCTTGTCTCTGATCTGTTCGTTAATGAATAATTCGCTAATGGCTGTGTCCTCCCTACATAAAAAGTGCTGCATCCGCACAAAAAAATGGATAGCATAACTATCCACTTAAGTTCAATCTGCTTCTGCCCATGCAGGTTCATGAAGACCTGACATAAAGGCTTCCGTCTATGAACACCTGTAAGCCCTATTGCCACAGGGTGAGAGTGGATACTCTGCTTGATTGTATATGCGATTACCGCATGCTCATATACTTTAACATTTAAAATTATAAATGTCAACATTTATTTAAAAAAAATAATTTTCATTTTTGCTCTATTTACTTTGGGCAAGGCTTACCTCTTCTTCTCTTACCAGACGTATTTCTCCATCAGATATTTCAAAATCAGCCATCAGCTCATCATCTGACATCTGGCTATAGGTAATGGTATAAGTGTTCTTTGCGAGAATCAGATAAGCAAGCTGTTCTATTTCTTTGTCACCCACAGCATAAGAACTCCGTATCTTATACCCCGGAACTCCCTCCATATCAATTTCTTCGAAGGATTCTATATTCAGATCAACTTTCTGTCCCGATTCCTCATATGCTTCTTCCAATGTTTCCTCATAAGCCTCACGGGTCAATGTGTCAGATACTACGCCGTCACCGCTTCCCTCTGACACTGTATAATAGATGTTAGAGGAATCCAATGGATTCCGTTCATGCAGATACATTCCGGGAATTTCTTCTGATTCCTGATAATCCTCCGGAATCAGGACCGCGCAGTAACTAACCTCTTCCCCGCCACTGTCCTTACTTTGTTCCTTAATCTCAAATTCCTGAATTTCTATGTATAAGTCTTCCTGATCCTCTGAAACAATACCTGCAACTGTAACTACCTGTCCACAGCCTGTTAAAAGGATGCTAAGGAGCAATAAAACAATCAAACACCTTTTCATTTAAACAGCTTCCTCTAAAAACAAACCTTACACCCACCATTATTAATTTAACCATAAGTTTCTCAATTAATCAAGTGCCTGCTTTTCATCAATCTTTTGAAAAACAGGCACTTTTTCCCATAAGCTATTTCTCAGTAAATGTTGCACATGCTGTTTCCCTACAGTCACAAGCGCCACAACCCTTAATATCAATATGCTCAGCAGTACATTTGTAATTACTGTTATAAATACATTTCACAGCTTCACAGTCAATACTGATCATTTTGCTTGGATGCTCTAATGCACTGGTAACATGATCTTTTCCTTCCTGTGCAAAGCTTTCGCAGCAGGTATCATCCTTGTTTTCAGCATGCTTACCGCCTACAAGGATATCACCTTTACAGCAACACTCACTTTTGTTGTATACACAGTTTTCTACAGAACATTTTAAATCAGTCATCATCATACCTCCTTAATCATTATAGCAGTAATTAGTATGACTGTTATTGTTCCACTCTATTCACATTTTAATAAAAATACAGTATCACTATTTTTCTGTAATTTTATAAATATTAAACCAGTATCTTTCAACCATCACACTGGTAGTTTCTTCCACCTTCATTCCAGCATCTTTCCATTTTTCCAAAATTTCTTCTCTGGCATTTCCGCTTCCTAAGAACCAGATTTTTCCATTTTCTTTTAAAAGCTCCTGCAGCCTTAAAATTCCTGCTTCATCCGTAAATTCACCTTCAACAAGTGCATGAACACTGGGATACATTTCCTGTATCAAAGCTTCCGGCTCTCCATACCATAAATAGGTGTGGTTATTGAAATAGCATGATACAACTGCCTGTGCCTGATCAAAATTAAAGACCACCACATCCTTCTCATCGATCTGTGCAAGTGCCTCCATGGCATCTTCCATCTGTACCCTCTTCCACATTTCTTCCCCATAAAAAGCACGATAGTTCCTAAGTCCCAGTACAACAAGTAATCCCATCACAGGGATCATAAGAAATCTCTGACTACATTTTATGCTTTTTAACTCTGTAACAAGGATTGCAAAGGCAAGCCAGAACACACCAAGTGCCGGCAGCATATATCGATATACAAAAATCGGACGAATCAGAAAAGAGGCAAGAAATCCAAATAAAACAATTCCTGCCAGAACACTGACGCAGCCCACCACAAAAAAGTACTTACTCTCTCCTTCTTCACTTACTGCATTTGACGCCTTTCCCTTTCTGCCCTTCCAAAGCCTTACTGCTACAAGGGAAAACAAAACGATATATAATAGGAACAGAAGGACTGCCAACACTCCATTTACTATCTCATTGGCAAAAAAGGGCTTAAACAGGAATTTCACGCACCCGCCCAGACTGCGCCATGTAAGAGGCTGAATCCAGTAATTTTCCTTTACCTGACCCACCTGAAAAACTACCACCGAAATAAGCCACGGAAGATAAGCCGCTGCACAACATGCGCCGCTGATCAGATAAGCTTTCATTTCTTCCTTAATCCTATGCTCTTTCCACAGTGCAATCAACAAATACAGATATACCATGCACGCTGCAACACATGCAAAATAGTGAGTATAACAAGCCGCCAATGCATAGAACGTCAACGCAAACCAATTTACATAACTTTTCTTTTCCTGCACCAATTCATAAGCATGGAGCATCGCTGCGGTAATAAAGAACAAGGCATAGCCATACATTCTTATTTCCACGGTGTAGTCTGCGATCTGCGGCATGGAAAGAAGCAGAAAACTAAACAATCCTGCAGTCAGCATTCCAAAGTTCCTTCGCACCATAGTCACTGCATAAATCAGGCATAAAAGGAAGGGAAAAACCGAAGCCAGTTTGGCAATCGCCACCTGAGAAATTCCTGTTCCAATTATCTCTGTAACACTCACAAACAACTTTACAATCAAAAAATAAAGAGGTGGATGAACATCTCTGGCAGTAATGGAAATCAGTTTTCCAAAAGGCTGATTAATCAGTCCCATGGTAAACAACTCATCATACCAGATGTCATCGCTAAAGCTCAGAAACACTGAAATACACAAAAAACAAACGCTAACTGTCACAAAAAGTATTCCTATGATTTCATCCCACTTAAGCTTTCGGTTCATCCTTACCTCTTTCTAATTGTTTCCTTTGTTTACTTCTTTTCTTCTTTCACTTCTTCCTTGCGGATTTCCTTGGTTCTGATTTCCTTGCAGATCTGGTCAATAAATTCTCCAAGAGGCTTCACACCCTCATCCCCTGCAAAACGACTCCTTACAGATATCGTACCGTCAGCTTCCTCCTGCTGACCTACTACCAGCATATAAGGAACTCTTGAAAGTCTCGCCTCGCGGATCTTAAATCCAATCTTTTCAGAACGATTGTCCACTTCTACAAGAACACCGTTTTTCTTAAGCTCCGCCCTTACCTTCTCTGCATACGCCTCATATTTATCGGAAATAGGAAGCACCTTTACCTGTACAGGACACAGCCAGGTAGGGAACTTGCCCTCATACTTTTCAATCAACCATGCCAGCGTTCTCTCATAACATCCAAGGGAGGTTCTGTGAATAATATAAGGTCTTACCTTTTCGCCATTCTGGTCAATAAAATACATATCAAACTGCTCTGCCAAAAGGGCATCCCACTGAACAGTAATCATGGTGTCTTCCTTACCATATACATTTCTTGCATTAATATCTACTTTAGGTCCGTAGAATGCAGCTTCTCCTACATCTTCCACGAAAGGGAGCTCCAGTTCTGTCAAAATATCACGGATATGCTGCTCTGTCTGTTCCCAGACTTCAGGTTCTCCAATGTACTTTTCTCTGTTATTGGGATCCCATTTGGAAAGATGCCAGGTAATATCATCCTGCAGTCCAAGAGTTGTCATAACATGCTTTGCAAGTGCAATACATCCTTTAAACTCCTCTACCATCTGATCAGGGCGAACAATCAAATGTCCCTCAGAAATTGTAAACTGACGCACTCTGGTAAGACCATGCATTTCACCGGAGTCCTCATTTCTGAAAAGTGTGGAGGTTTCTCCATAGCGAATAGGCAGATCCCTGTAGGAATGCTGGGTTGCCTTATATACATAATACTGGAAAGGACAGGTCATAGGACGAAGTGCAAATACCTCTTTATCCTTCTCTTCATCTCCTAGGACGAACATTCCATCCTGATAATGATCCCAGTGTCCAGAAATCTTGTAAAGATCACTCTTGGCCATCAGAGGAGTTTTGGTTCTCACATAGCCCCACTCATTATCCTCCAAATCCTCAATCCAGCGCTGCAATGTCTGAACCATCTTCGTTCCCTTGGGCATCAGAAGCGGAAGCCCCTGTCCAATTACATCAACAGTGGTAAACAACTCCATCTCACGTCCAAGCTTGTTATGATCACGCAGCTTAATATTTTCCAAATATTCCAGGTATTCAGCAAGTTCTTCTTTCTTATTGAAAGCTGTTCCATAAATTCTCTGAAGCATAGCATTGTCGGAATTACCTCTCCAATAAGCACCTGATGATGAAGTCAGCTTAAATGCCTTGATCCCCTTGGTACTCATCAGATGTGGACCTGCACAAAGATCGGTAAATTCTCCCTGACTGTAGAAGGAAATTTCAGCATCCTCCGGCAGATCTCTAATCAGCTCTACCTTGTAAGGCTCGCCCTTTTCCTCCATAAATTTGATTGCTTCTTCTCTGGGGAGGGTAAATTTCTCCAGCTTGTTGCCTTCCTTGATGATCTTTTTCATCTCTGCTTCAATCTTATCAAGATCCTCTCTTGAAAAGGGTGCATGGTCAAAATCATAGTAATATCCAGTATCAATGCTGGGGCCAATTGCCAGCTTAGCATCCGGGAAAACCCTCTTTACCGCTTCTGCCATGACATGAGAACAGGTATGTCTTACTACCCTTAAGCCCTCAGGATCATTAGCGGTTAGTATATTTAAAGTACAGTCCTGATTGATGGTAGTTCTAAGATCTACCACTTCGCCGTCAATTTCACCGGCGCAGGCTGCTCTTGCAAGTCCTTCACTTAAATCTGCTGCGATTTCATAAACGCTTTTAGCACTGTCATATTCTTTGACAGAACCGTCTTTTAATGTGATTTTCATTTCTCTTCTCTCCTTCTTTTAATCTTCTTCCTCTATCCAATCTGCAAACTCGTCCGTCTCTCCGATATCCTTGCCTGCAAGATTTCCCTTGTTGTTATTCCCATTATTGCTGCCTATTACCATTGTCTTTTTGGGCGAAAACAGCATTCCAAACACAATGCCTCCTAAAATACAAACAGCAATTGTAAGGAGAAATTCTCTCTTACTCATAGAAGTGACATCTGTTAATGAAGCTTTAAAAGTTTCCCATTTTTCTTTCATATTATCTATTCTCCTTTCAATTAATAAAATATGCACTGCAACTTTTGCTCCACAGAAATTTACTGCAAAATAGAAAAACCCATGCACTACTTTCGTAATGCATGGGACGTAAATTACGCGGTTCCACCCTGCTTGCTTCCTGCGCCTGCGACGTCTTACGGAAACCCCTCATTTGCCTGTAACGTAGGCAATACGGACCGGATTGGGGTCACTCAGAGTTAGTTTTCAGATGCTTCCTGCAAGAACATTTTCAGCACAGCGCCCCTGGGGCATCTACCTGCAGGCTTCGCCGATGTTCCTCTCTGCTGCATTTCACAGCTTACTCTTCTCGTCAACGTGTTCTCTGTTCATTAATCTACAGCTTATTTTAAGCCACTTTTTTTATTCTGTAAAGATGATTTTCAAAAAATCAGCCTTTCTTTCCACAACATTTCTTGTATTTCTTACCACTTCCGCATGGACACGGGTCATTAGGATATACCTTATCCGGTTTAACAACCGTAGTGGAAGATTTCTGCTCTCTGTAGAGTGCCTTGCGCTTGTCCTCATCAAAGATTTCTTCCCATTCCGGCAATTCATACAGCCAGTCTGCCCCTGCTCCTACCATATTTTTATAAAGAAGCTCCTTGTCAAATCCAAGATTTACCTGAGTGTCTTCCTCCATTTCCTCAATAGGATTTGCTTCCTTCAAGCTGTCGTTGATTCCATCTAAGAATCCTGTCATAGTCATAATATCAATGCCATATTTTTCAGATAGTTCTTTCACCGTACCGGTTACAACTTCATCAGGGTTCTTTAAAAGTTCTGCATATATATCTTTTTCCTTCTGGAAATAGTCAGCCCAGAATCTCTGTAAATCTCCTTTATTGGCTGTTTCTGAATAAGCCACATCACGCCATTTTTTAAGCAGTGCCATAATTATTCCTCCTTATCAACACACTTTCGTGCTTTTCGCTGTTACACCCAAAGCAAATGCCACTTTCTGCATCAGTTTGTTTTCACATGCGCCTATTATATACTATCTTTCAAAAAAAGTAAATTTTTTTATTTAGAATGAATAAGGTCTGATTTTTTGAGCAATAATACTAATAATCAATGGATCCCCCTCCTTTGATAACGTGGAACCTCCACGGCGGGAAACCACGATACAACAGATAAATAAATACTTATCCTCCCCTAAAAAGCCCCCGGACTGCAAAGACGCAGGTTCGGGGGCTTTGTACCAGTTTTGCGCCGAAAGCTGGCAGACTGTATGATCATCCAATTCTATTATACAGACATCTTCTTTTTCACAACTCATGGCACAGGAAATTTTATACATATTTTTTCTGCTGATTGCACCAATCTCTTCTAACAGATTGATCATGCGGTATACCGTTGCTGTACCAATTGAAGAATCTATGGAGGATGCCCTGTAATAGATTTCCTTGCAGCTGGAACATTCCTCCTGCAAAATCACATCAAGGAGCATCTGTCTCTGTTTGGTGATTCTGCATCCTCTTTCTCTCAGTCTTTGAAGCACTATTTCTTTCTTCATTTTGGTTCTATGAAATTTCATAATATCCTTGTCATGTCTATTATCGTTTGTCAAACTCCGGGACATTTTTCCCCCTTTTTAGTGGCAATGACCTCCGCAATTACTGCAGTTGCCACCGCACTGTAATGATTTACCTTTTTTCTTATCATGCATCATGCTTCTGATTATTTGTATAACAACACCAATCAGCACTGCTCCTACTAAAAATGTTGCCATTTAATCTCCTCTCTATTCTCTTGCCAAACCTTTAACACTGGTATTTAACGTCCTGCTCTCCTTGTAGGGTCTGAACAAAAGATATAACATTCCAATTACAAACAGGATTGCAACAATAGTTCCTATTCCAAATGCGCCGGTAGTGATCAATGTACCAATCTGATAGATGCACATGGATACTATATAAGCCAGCACACACTGGTAACTGATTGCAAACCAGAACCACTTTGCATTGTTCATCTCTCTCTTAATGGCTCCCATTGCAGCAAAGCAGGGGGCGCAGAGAAGATTAAATACCAGAAAACCATAGGAGGCAATGGGAGTCATAACACTTGCTAGGCTTCCCCAGATTTCAGCTCCATCCTCAGCAACTTCCGCAAAGCCAAACAGAAGTCCGAAAGTTGCTACTACATTCTCCTTTGCAATCAGGCCGGTCACAGCTGCTACCGCCATCTTCCAGCCTTCGCCTGCCTGCGTCCATCCAAGAGGTGCAAAAATCCATGCAATGGCATTCCCAATCACTGCCAGAATGCTCTCATTTAACTGTTCTGCCTCCAGCATGCCAAATCCGCTCTCCGTCCATCCAAAGCTCATTAAGAACCAAAGGACAATCGTGGATAACAGGATAATGGTTCCTGCCTTTTTGATGAAGGACCAGCCACGTTCCCACATGCTACGAAGCACATTACCCACAGTAGGCCAGTGATAAGCAGGAAGCTCCATAACAAAGGGAGCCGGGTCACCTGCAAACATTTTTGTTTTCTTTAAAATAATACCGGAACAAATGATTGCTGCTACTCCAACAAAATAAGCACTCCATGATACCCACCCCGCATTGTCAAAGAAGGCACCCGCAATCAACGCAATAATGGGGAGCTTTGCACCACACGGAATGAAGGTGGTGGTCATAATAGTCATCTTACGATCGCGGTCATTTTCAATGGTACGGGATGCCATAATCCCTGGGACGCCACAGCCGCTGCTAATCAACATGGGAATGAAAGACTTACCTGAAAGTCCAAATTTTCGGAAGATACGATCCATGATAAATGCCACACGCGCCATATATCCGCAGCTTTCCAAAAACGCCAGAAAGAGAAACAATACCAGCATCTGGGGTACGAATCCAAGCACAGCACCCACTCCTGAAACAATACCGTCTACAATCAACCCGGTAAGCCAGTCAGCGCAACCAATGCCTTCAAAGAAACTCTGCGCACCCGGCACAATCCATTCTCCAAACAAAGTATCATTGGTCCAGCCAGTAAGCCAGTCACCTACAGTAGTAACTGAAACATAATATACGACAAACATTATCAACGCAAAAATGGGAAGTGCTGCCCATCTGTTAGTAACGATCTGGTCGATCTTATCGGAAGTTGTCAGCTTTTCCTTTCTGGATTTGGTTACACACTCCCCAATAATAGATGAAATGTAAACATATCTTTCATTGGTAATAATACTCTCTGTATCATCGTCAAAAGCCTCTTCCATCTGTCTAATTTCTTCCGATACGTCTGGAACAGCCTTCATCTGGTTCTGGATCTTATCGTCCTTTTCCAATAGCTTGATTGCAAAGAAACGCTTCTGTTCCTCCGGCACAGTATTTCCAAGCTTACTCTCCACTGCACAAATAATCTTTTCTGCTTCGGATGAGAAAGTATGTACCGGTGCAGATGATGCCTTGCGCTGTGCAAGAGCCACTGCTTTTTCTGCCGCATTTTGAATACCCGTTCCCTTTAATGCAGAAATTTCCACCACCTCACAACCCAACTTCTTGCTGAGTTTATCTACATGAATCTTGTCTCCTGTCTTTGCCAGAATATCCACCATATTAACTGCCATCACAACAGGAATGCCAAGCTCCATAATCTGAGTAGAGAGATAAAGGTTTCTCTCAATGTTCGTACCGTCCACGATATTGATAATAGCATCCGGTCTTTCGCTAATCAGATAATTTCTGGCAACCACTTCCTCCAAAGTGTATGGGGAGAGGGAATAAATACCAGGCAAATCCATGATGACAACATCCTTATTACCTTTTAATTTGCCTTCTTTTTTTTCTACAGTTACACCCGGCCAGTTACCAACGAACTGATTGGAACCGGTCAATGCATTAAACAAAGTTGTTTTACCACTATTAGGATTGCCTGCAAGTGCAATTTTTATTGACATATTTTTTCTCCTTTAATTATATTTGGTTAGTCTTTGCTAACCATCGAGCAAAAAAAAATTATTCCACAATAATCATTTCCGCATCAGCTTTTCTTATAGACAATTCATACCCCCGGACAGTTACCTCAATTGGGTCTCCCAAGGGTGCTACCTTTCTTACAAAAACATCTACTCCCTTGGTAATGCCCATATCCATAATCCTTCTTTTGACAGGCCCCTCTCCAGTAAGTTTTTGCACCTTCACTGTCTGTCCACAGGAAATTTCCTTCAACGTCTTCATTTTTTTGTTTCCTTTCTCGTTATAAGGGTTCTTATTAATTTCTAAACCATAATCTTGTTTGCCATATCTTTTCCTATGGCAACTCTTGAATCCTTCACATTCACAATCAGGTTGCCTCCCGTATCAGATACGACTGTAACAGCACTGCCTGCAACAAAGCCGAGGTTCTCCAAAAATTTCCTGACTTCTTCCTTTCCTCCGACTTTTTTGATGGTATTTTCTTCTCCAGCTCTCATCATTGTCAGTGGCATCATATCACCCCTTCTCTCATATTGCATTAGTAATTATTTCAATAGTTAGTATATTCTAACATATATTAGTTGTCAATTATATTATTGATAATCTTTCTCAATAATATAATTCATATTTTCATCTACTTTTCTTATTACTTAGGCATTTTACTGAATTCCCCATTTGTTTTACCTCTCTTCAAAATCTGCACAACCTTTTCATAATTTTCCGGCTGATGTGGAAACGTACATCTTGTACAAACCTTTACTACTCGTCCTTCTTTCTCTACCAACTTGGGATTTCCCGGACAATTCTCCTGGTGATATAAGGGACAATAGCAGAACAGACAGTTGATATCTTCCAAACCCTTATGGCAGGGAAAATATTTACACTCTTTATTTTCAAAAAATCGATGTGAATTTTTCATTTATGTAAACCCCTTCACTTCCTTATATTTTTCTGCCTTTTTTACAAAGCTTTCTGCAAAAAAAGGATTCGATGGATAATAAAGATGTGGAAAGCCCATCCAATAGTTTTCTCCTTCAATCACACAGGAATACTCTCTGCCTGTGATTGGCTTTGTCACAATGCAACAATCTCCATTATCGGTACTGTCAAAATAATGGAACTCATGTCCTTTTATAAGCTGCCCCTCCTGCAAAAAGAAACTCTTTTTTTCCCTTATTTCTACATAACCAAAACGTACTAGTTTTCCTTTATAACTACAAGCTGCCGGAATTACACCAACCATTGTATGACTTACCCCATTCTTATCTGTCATCGTATCATGCAAATACATGAAACCACCACACTCAGCCACAATAGGCATTCCATTTTCAAATGCCTGATTGATTGCATTACGCATACTAACATTCCTGCTCAGCTTATCTGCATACAATTCTGGGTATCCACCACCAATTAACAGTGCATCGCAACCATCCGGCAATTTTGTGTCATGTAAGGGAGAAAAATATGCTATTTTGGCACCATTTTCCTGCAGCATGAATAAATTATCTTCATAATAAAAGCAAAAAGCTTCGTCCTTTGCAACTGCAATTACCGGTCTGCTACTTCCTTTATTATCACAACTATTTACGTTCATCTGCTTCTGCGTAGTCAAGAACTCTTTTGCCTGCTCTGCTATATGCTCTATTGCTTCCACATCTACAGTCTTTTCAAGTTTTTCTGAAACAACTTGCAGTTGCTTATGAATATCTTCTAGCTCATTTGGCATTACAAGACCTAAATGCCTGCTTTCTATATGAATATTTTTCTGCTCCGGAAAATATCCAAGTACCCTTATACTTAATTCAGCTTCTATCAGCGGTTTTATGATTTCATAATAAGATGTTGACATCTTATTTAAAATTACCCCTTGAATAAGATGCTCCTTATCATATGCCAGAAAACCAGCAATCATAGGTATGACAGAGCGCCCCATTCCCTTTGCATCGATTACCAATGCAATCGGTGTCTCTGTCACTTTTGCCAGATGATAGGAGCTCCCTTCTTCGCTGATTCCCCCAAGTCCATCAAAAAGCCCCATTACCCCTTCCATCACAACAAAGTCTTTTTCTGTCCTGTTCTGCAGAAAAAGCTCCCTGGTTGCATCTTCCCCGGTGAAAAAAGTATCCAGATTCTTGGATGGAATACCGATTACCTTCTCATGAAACATGGGATCTATATAATCCGGTCCGCATTTATAAGAAACTATTTGCTCTCCTCTATTTTTTAGTGCCTTTAACAAAGCGCAGGTAATCGTTGTCTTGCCGCTTCCGCTCCCCGATGCTGCAATCATAATTCGTTTTAGTTTCATATAAGCCCTCACTCCTTATGAAAGTCAAATGAATAGATCCATACCGGGTTTTCTGCCTGCACTAAATGATACTTTCCTGCTTCTTTTGCCCTGTTGACCTGTATTTGCACAATTTCCCCATTTTCCATCGGATACAACGTCAGTATTTCTTTTATTTCACAAATTGTTTCCATGCTAATCGCATTGATGACAACTCGCATATTCGGATTCATTTCATACAGTGCCTGTAATATTTCTTTTAAATAAGCGCATGTGTTGCTTTCGGTAGGTCCTGTAATCCTTCCGGTGCCTTTGCCTCTATCACAGTTACATTCTCAAGCTGAAACTTCTCCCTATTCCGCCAAATGAGTGACACAGCTTCTTTCTTCTGTTCAATGGCATATACCTGTATATCCGGGGAAAGCCCTGCTATCTCCATTGCAATAGAGCCTGTTCCGCTGCCAATATCATAAACAACTGCCTCTTGATACAATTTTAGTTTACAAATACTGACTTCTCTTACTTCTTCCTTTGTCATAGGAACCTTGTCCCTGATAAATTCTCCGTCAGCAATGCCATGGGTCAGCTTTTTTTTCATTGCATTGGGATTCTTTACAAAACAGGTATATAACCCTTCCTCTTTCAGTTCTATGCACTCACTCGGTGCCCTTTTTATAATCTGTTGCTCTGCATAAGACAATTGATAACCTGTAATAATTTCGCATTCATTCATTCCTGCTTTTATGAGAGATTTTCCCAGCCTGTTTACATCTTTCACACCGGACATAATCAGAAATGTCTTTTGTTCTGTTTGGATTCTGCGAGCAATATTGTATATTTCTTTTCCATGCATACTGTAAACAGCCGCATCCTGATAGCTTTCCCCAATACAAGATGCCAGAAAAGCCACCGAAGAAATTCCCGGCATAATATGAATTTCCGCTTTTAGCTGTCCTGCATCTATTTCTTCTTGTAAAGCATGATATAATGACTGACACCCACTATAAAAACCACTGTCCCCAGAGAGCAAAACGACCACTTTCAAACTCTCCATAGGATGTTTCATCTGAACTTCGAGCAAATACGGAATAATCTGTTTCGCCAGATAAAACGGTTTTTTCTCCATTCTTGGCTTATAAGGCTCCAGCATTCTCTCTGCCCCAAGCAAAATATCTGCTTTCTCTATCTTCTCACAAACTTCTTTCGTCAGGCAATTCCGGCTTCCCATACCAATCCCAGCAAGCGTAATTTCCATCTCACTTTTTATTTGTATTTTTTGTTGACAAATTTTCTCTAATTCATTGCACACCTCAAGGAAAGAATATCCCGCATCTTCCCCCGAATGCCCAATAGCAAACACTGAAATTCCTGTTTTCTTTGCAGCCGCTAACTTTTCAAAATAACCACCGGATGCACCACTTTGTTTGGTGACCAAGCATGAAATTCCATACTGCCGAATCATAGCTTCATTCATTTCGATTGAAAATGGTCCCTGCATTGCTATAATCTGTTTTCCTTTGATTCCCTGCTCTATACAAAGTGACAGACTTTCAAGCCCTGGAAGAACTCTTACAAAAAGCCTGCTTTTTATATTCTCAGAAACACAATACTTTACCAGTTCCTTGCTTCCAGTAGTAAGCAGAATATTTCCCTGCATTTTTTCTAATGCGTTTGCACACGCTTCATTTGATTCAAAATAAAATACATTGTCTTCTTTCTGTGAAAGATCCATCTCTCTTTTTAAACGCAAATATGGTATCTTCATTCCTTCCATTGCCGTCTTGATATTCTCGGTAACAATATCAGCATAAGGATGCGTTGCGTCCACTACTGCCTCAAATTTACAGTTCTGAATAAATCCCTTTATTTGGTCTTCATTCATTCTTCCACGATGAACAGTCATAAAAGGATTCTCTTTTAATACAATCTTTCCATATTCCGTTGCAACACAGATTGTATGATAAATCCCGGAGGCAGCCAGACACTCAGACAATTTTCTTCCTTCAGTTGTACCCGCAAATATTAGTATCTCGTTCAATCTGGTAACCTCGCTTTGTAATCAGCTTATCGTTTATAATTTCACTCCCCGCATTTCCAACAAACACCGTAGTAAACATATTTACTTCTTTATCTCTTAATTCTTTCAAGGTACAAGTCACAGCCTTTGTTCCTTCTCTTCCAATGTTCTCCACATAACCGCAGGCTCTTTCCTCTTCCAGAAACGCAAGCAAGATATCACAGGCTCTCTGTAAATAGTCCTTCCTCTTATGACTGGATGGATTATAAATTGCTATTGCAAAATCCCCTTCTGCAGCTGCAATCAGCCTTTTTTCAATTTTCTCCCACGGTGTCAGAAGGTCACTCAGACTAATCACACAAAAATCATGATTTAATGGTGCCCCAAGTACTGCTGCTCCACTGCTTGCTGCCGTAATACCCGGAATTACTTCAATGTCTATGTCAGGATAGTTCTTCCCGATTTCATATATAAGCGATGCCATCCCATAAATGCCGGCATCGCCACTGCATATTAAGGCTACCTTTTTCCCCTTCTTTGCTTCTTCAAAAGCGAGCCTGCACCTTTCTGTTTCCTGTCGCATAGGAGTGGACATCTTTTCTTTCTCTTGAAAACGTTCTCCAAGTAATTGCAGGTAAACGGTATAGCCAATAAGCACATCTGCCTGATCTAATACAGACAGTGCCTCTCCCGTCATCATTTCTTCCTTCCCCGGTCCCATTCCGACCACATATATTTTATTCTTCATCAAAGTACACTCTCCATTCTCTTCTTGCAATGGCAATCGTCATTCCATCCTCTGCATGCTTTTCATAGATTAATCTCCCCCCTGGTTCGCACATTTTCATTGCTGCTCTCTCGCAGACATTATCTACTCCAACCTGTTCCTTTACAAACTCTGACCTATGAAAATCTCCCTTTACAGACCTTAATTCCTCTGCTGTATATGTAATAAACGGGATCTTTTCCCTTTTGCTCCATGCAAGAAGTCCCTGCTCATCCCGTTTTACATCAATGGTTGCCATCCCAAATACTTGCATCGGAATAATTCCGGCTCTTTGCAAATGACTCATAATAAAGTCTTCTATTTTTTCTGTTTCTTTTCCCTTTTTACATCCAATTCCAACTGCATATTCCTTTGGCCCAAGAAGCAGCATTGTATCAAATTTCCTATTTTCAGAAGAGATCACAACATCAACCTTCTTTAAGGGTGGATATTCTACCAGTTCTATTTCTCTTGGTAGCTTACAATTTTTTTCAAAATGCTCCTGCTCAATTGACATGGTAATAGGCTTTCCTGATAATACCTTTGATGATACCTTTGCAATGCCATCTTTATTCACAATAGTGAGTCCATTTTTCTTTGCAAATAAATCGATTGCAAATTGATTATGAATATCCGTTGCTGTGGTAATAATCGGCTTAGCTCCCATTTTCTCTGCTAAAGAAACCGCAAGCTCATTGGCACCACCCACATGACCGGACAGTATCGGAATCACATATTCTCCTTTTTCATCCATTACCAGAACCGGACTGTCGTGGAGTTTATCCGTAATATGAGGCGCAATCGCTCTGACTGCAATTCCACAGGCTCCAATAAACAGTAGGGCATTTCTTTCTTCAAACTGCTCTTTTGCCCATTCTCCGATGCTTTGAGTGACAAATCGTACTGTCTGTTCTTCCTGACAACAGGCCTTATATTTGGTATATAATGTATATTCTATTCCATCCAATAGCTTCGCAATATTTTTAGAAAGCACTATTCCATTTTGAGTAAAGCTGATGATGCTTAACTTCATATTCTTCACATTTCCTTTGCCTGTCTAAATTCTGTAGAAAAATCAGCCGCATATAATCTTGATTTTTTATAGTTTTGATGCGTAATAACCTCTCCTACTAAAACAAGTGCTGTCTTTGTGATTCCATGCTCTTTTGCTGTATCATAAAGGGTTTCAATTGTACAAATATACGCTTTCTCCTCCGGCCACGTTGCCTTATAGACAAGTGCCGCAGGTGCCTCTTTGCGATATCCACCAGCCACTAATTTTTCACTTAACTCTTTCAGCATTCCTGTACTAAGATAAATTGCCATTGATGCCTGATGTGTGGCAAAGCTTTCGATACTTTCTCTTTCCGGTACCTTCGTTCTTCCTTCCATTCGCGTAATAATCAATGATTGGGAGATTCCCGGCAGAGTATATTCCAAATTTAAGGATGCCGCTGCTCCAAAACAGGCACTCACACCCGGGCAACTTTCGTAAGAAATTCCAAGTCTGTCCAGTTCGTCCATTTGTTCCCTGACTGCTCCATAGATACTCGGCTCCCCTGTATGCAATCTTACCGTTAATTTCCCATCCGCTTCTGCTTTTTGCATGACTGTCAGGACTTCTTCTAAAGTCAGCTTTGCACTATCATGAATTACGCAATCTTTTTTCGCATATTGTAACAGTTCCGGGTTTACCAAAGAACCGGCATAAATAATCACATCTGCCTGCTCTAATAAATGCATTCCCCTTACTGTAATCAAATCTACTGCACCTGTTCCTGCTCCAACAAAGTAAACCATTTTACTGCCTCCTTACTTTTTGCCAGTTCTCCAAATTCATTCGAATATAAAATACAATCAATCTGAAGCTTTCCTTTGGCACGCTTCTCTAAATAAAAGCAAATACGCTCTACTATCGTTTCCATAATCGTTTGTAATTTTCCGCTGTCTTTCAGAATATAAATCGCTTCTTCTGTGGTAACACAATCTAATACCTGATGGATTTTTTCTGTCTCCACCCCCACTTTCACAGAAAACGCTGCCAATAACTCCATTCTGCAATCTGCCTCTTTGGAGTGGGTATTCATAATTCCACCGGCAACTTTTATCAGTTTCCCGATATGTCCGGTAAGAAGCATTTTCTTAAACCCCAACTCTACCGCCATATCAATGGTATCTCCGATGAAATTACTGCATTTCACACTTCTGTCCAAATCATAACCATAGGTCTTTTTCATAAAATCAAGTCCATAGTTCCCCGGCGAAACAGCCACATAATCAAACCCTTGTACTCTTCTTTGGTTTAACTCTACCCGGATGGTATCAAGAATCGCCTGATTACTCATAGGCTCTACAATCCCGCTGGTTCCTAGGATGGAAATGCCTCCCACAATTCCAAGCCTTGGATTAAAAGTCTGCTGAGCCAGCTTTTCTCCGTTCGGCACTGATATTTCCACCAGTAAGCTGCCTTTATAGTCTACCAGCTGACATACCTGTATCACTTCTTTTTCGATCATCTCTCTCGGAACATGATTGATTGCTGCGTTCCCTACAGGCTGATCCAATCCGGGCTTTGTCACTCTTCCAACACCTTTGCCGCCGTCAATCTTTATTACCGTTTCTTTCCCATTTCCGATATCTGTCCCGGCATCATTCTTTCCAAAGGAAACCCTGGCATAAATGAAAGCTCCCGTTGTAGTATCAGGATCATCTCCGCCATCCTTTTCTACTGCACAACTGACTTCTCTTTCTTTGCGACTAATATCCACAAGCTTTGCTGTGTATGGGATGCCTTTTGGAGTCTCTATTGTAATTTCCCTTTTCAATTTTCCTGTCAGAAGCATATATGCTGCCGCTTTTGCTGCTGCCGCTGCACAGCTTCCTGTGGTAAATCCATATCGCATAAAAGTCCTCTATCTTGTCAGTTCATACAAAAGTGCATTACATATGGCAGCAGCAACATTACTGCCACCTTTTCTTCCCCTATTTATGATGTATGGTACATCCGTTTCCATAATCAACTCTTTTGCAGCCTCCACATTCACAAAACCTACCGGAACACCAATCACAAATGCCGGATGCCAGTTGCCTTCCTGCATCATCTCATACAGCCTAATCAATGCTGTCGGCGCATTTCCCACTGCAAAAACAACAGGCTTTTCGATGTTCCTAGCTTTCTCCATGCTTACAACGGCTCTTGTGACTCCCCTTTTCTTTGCAATCCTCGCCACATCCTCATCTGCCATAAAACAATGGACCTGTCCCCCCAGCTTCGATAATGCTTTCTTGCTGATTCCGGCAAACGCCATATTGGTATCTGTTACAATGTCTGCTCCATTTTTCAAAAGTTCTTTTGCAATAGATACCGCATCTTTTGAATAGACAAGCGTATCAGCATAGTCAAAATCTGCACTAGTATGTATCACTCTTTTTGTAATTTTCCCCTGTTCTTCCGAAAGTGAAATTCCTCTTTTCTCAAGTTCTTCCGTAATAATTTCAAAACTTCTCTGTTCAATTTCTTCCGGAAGCAAATATTCTATTTTACTTTTCAGTTCCACTTGATTTCTCCTATCGTTCTTAATAAAGCCTCGTTTTCTTTCCTGCTCTTTACTGCAATTCTGTAAAATCCCTTTGACAATCCTCTGAAATTTTCACAGTCACGAATTAGTATCCCTTTTTCTAACAATCTGTCATATAAAGGATGTTCACAATAGATCAGGAGAAAATTTGCTTTTCCCGTGAACACTTGATAGCCTGCCTGTCTTAATCCAGACTCTAAAAATTGTCTTTCTTTTTTAATATATGCAACTGTTTTTTCTACAAATGCTGTCTGCATGGCACATTCATATCCTGCTGCCTGTGCAAAACTGGAAAGATTCCACTCCGGTAACTGCCTGCCAATTTTTTCTGATAACGATGGATTACTGCAGACCAGATATCCCAGACGAACTCCGGGAATCGCAAATATTTTCGTAAATGCTCTGACAAGTATCAGATTTGGAAAACAATCAATTTCCTGTAGCATGGAACACTCTTTGTCACAAAACTCTATAAAGCATTCATCCAGAACCACATAAATTTCCTTATTTCTGCAATGGTCAAGCACATTGATTAACTCTTTTCGTTTCATCAATGTACCTGTAGGATTATTGGGATTGGCAAGAAACAAAAGATCAACATCTTCTGTCAGCACGGAAAAGAAATCCTTTTGTAAGCAGAAATCATTCTCTTCCTTTGTTTCATAATATACGATTTCTCCCTCTGCGGTCTTGGCAGCATATTCGTATCCATAAAAGGACGGAGTCTGAATCACTGTTTTTTTCGGTTTGATTCCATGGATAATCGCCATAAAGAGCTCAGATGCACCATTTCCAAAAAGCAAACTCTCCATTGGCACATGCAGCATCCCACTCACTGCCTTCTTTAACCTTTCTGCTGATATGTCCGGATATTTACTACAGTTCTCTATTGCTTCATATAAAGCCGCTTCTACTGCTTCCGGTATGCCAAATGGATTCACATTTACAGAGAAATCCACTTTCACATGATTTCTGTAAATATCGCCTCCATGAATTCCTTTCATCTTCATCAGACCTTTCCTGCCTGCAGCACGCATATCAGTCCCATATAAAACAGGCATATAATTTCACTTATCCATGCTGTCAGATACATTAAATGATTCACCCTTTTAATATCTTCGTACTCTACTTCCCTTATACGGTCTCCGATATATGGCTTCTTCACTACTTTTCCAAAATAACTGGCATCTCCAGCAAGCTGAATTCCCAGCGCCCCTGCACATACGCTTTCCGTCTGTGCAGAATTAGGGCTTGCATGATTTCTGTTATCTCTTTTGTAAATATAATAGGCTCTTTTCCCCGAAAAGCACTGCCCGCCAAAAAAAGATGCTGCTATCATCATATAGGCACTGATTCTGGCAGGTATAAAATTTACGAAATCGTCCAGTTTAGCGGCAGCTCGTCCAAAATACAAATATTTTTCATTCTTATAACCAATCATGGAGTCCATCGTATTCACTGCTTTATATAAAAATCCTAAGATTGGACCTCCCAATGCTGTATATAACATCGGTGCAATTACCCCATCTGAGGTATTTTCCGCCACCGTCTCAATTGCTGCCTTTGCAACCCCTTCTTCATTTAAGACTTCCGTATCCCTTCCAACAATCATTGAAACAGCCTTTCTCGCTTCCGATAATGTATGACTTATCAGGCAACAATAGACCTTCATGCTCTCAACCTTTAGACATTTTATTGCTAAAATCTGATACGTCATGATTGTCTCTATTACCATTCCAAGATAGCAATTTATGTAATAAGCTAGGAACAGGATAAGGGTGGTAACTATCAACGTACAAAATAGTACAATAACCACCGTGAAAACTCCCTGTCGTAGCTCCTTTTTTTCATCTCGCTCTCTATTCTTTCCTAAAAAACACTTTTCTACTTTTGCAATCAAGTTTCCAATCAGCCGGATAGGATGTGGCAGTAGGTAAGGATCACCAAACAGCATATCCAATAGAAAGCCTGCGAAAAATGCTATGATATGATATTCCATATTCCAAATATCTCCTGCTATATCTTTTTCAGTTCCATAATTTCCGGCTCTGCATCAAAGTGATTCATGGTACAGATAAATCCCTTTCCATTTGGAACCTGATAATCAAAATACTCTCCTTCGCAATACTTACTTAGTAGTGCCATAATGGTGCCGCCATGTACAATTATTCCAACTGTTTTATGTCCTTCTTTTTTTATTGGTTTTAATTTCTCTATCATTTTCTGAAAGCCTCTGTCACATCGTGCGATAAAGACTTCTCTGCTTTCTCCCTCTGAAAAAGGAAGTGTACCATTACTGTCAATCCATTCCTGATACCGTTTATCTCTTTGAAGTTCTAAATAATTTTTTCCTTCGAATATGCCGAAATCTATCTCTTTCCATTCTTCGATTTCCACAAGTTTTGACTCCGGATATAAAATTTCTGCGGTCTGAATACATCGTTTCATAGGACTACTAAACAAAAAATCAACTTTCGGAAAGAAACACATTTTTTTATATTCTAATAACTTCGTTTCACCTTCTTTGGAAAGCTCTTCATCCGTTTTTCCCAAATATCGGTGTTCATTATTGGCTTTTGTTGCCCAATGTCTAATCAGAACAAGTGTTATTTGATTTTCTGACCTATTCCGCATATTACTCGCTCCACTTCTTCTGCCTTTTTTGCAAGCTCCACAAGCATTCTTCCTGTTCGCTCCCTATATTCTCTTTCGAATGCTTCTATGGGTATAATACCATTCCCCACCTCATCACTGATAATTACGCAATCTGGATAATTCTCTACAAAGGCAAAAATTTCTTCCTCCGGGCATCCACCCTTGGCAATTCTTGACTTAATCCAATGATGAAGATGGTTGATAACTACAATATCTTTTTGCTCGTCCTTATCCTTAGGTATTTCACCATCCCAAATTTTGCTTATTTTTATATCATTTTTTTGAAGCACGTAGTTTAATTTTCCCTGTGCATATCCTCCAATTATCAGTTTCATTTTCTACCTCCATCACATCAAAAGATTGATTCCCGCCACCGTAATCATCATACACGCCTCACAAATAAGAACAAAATAGCCTGCGGTATCTCCTGTTATTCCGCCAAACTCCTTTTTCGTCCTGTAATAGTAATACAAAAATACCAGAAATGCAGCTGCCACCACGAGAATACCCGCATACAGCGATTGCCGGAGCATAAAACAAATACAAGATATCCCTTGCAGATATAAGGACCATTTCACAATCGCTTTCTGAGAACTGCTTGCAAAAAGATAAAGTATACCGTCTTTCTTCGCTGCTGGAAAGGAAACAATACTGATTCCACTGAGACAGCGTGCCAGAAAGAAACCACCACATACAATCTTTAACAAGTTTCTGTCTTCTATTTCGGAAAATGCTCCTATATAAATAATTCCATACATAGCAAGCATTATGACAGCAAATGCTCCAATATGAGAATCCTTTAATATTTCCAATTTCTTCTCCCGTGGTCTATAAGAATGAAATGCATCCATTGTGTCCATGAAACCATCTACATGGAATCCCCCGGTAATCATTAGCGGAATTGCTGCCCCTATCAGGACATGACATATTTCTCCAACATCAAATATTCCACACAAGTAACTCCATAAATAAACAAATCCACCAATGACTGCTCCGATCGATGGAAAAAAACAAAGCATATATTTCATGTCCTCTTCCTTCCACTCAAATTGTGGAACCGGAATCTTGGAATAGATAGAAAACGCAATCGCAATTGACTTTAAAATATGCATCCTGTTTATCCTTTCTACCATTCTAAATTTGTTTTGTCTTAATCACTAATGGAATTCCAACTACTACTTCTACAACTTCGTCTGCCAGCTCTGCCAGCTTTTGATTAATCTGTCCCATTGCCCGAATATATGCCATCGTTGTATTATCATACACTTTTCCATCTTCAAAGACATTGTTGCTCACGATAACAAGGTGATCCAATTTCTTGTTCAATGATGCTATCCCACTAACTATTTTTTCTGTTATCACTTCTTCTGTTCCCTGTACTTCTTCTGAAAACATCTCATTAGCTGTAAGATTAGAGATACATTCCAATAGCGCAGTCCTTTCTCCAGCTTTCATTTTCTCCAATGCTTTTCCAATATCTACAGGCTGTTCAATCGTAGAAAAACCCTTGCCACTTCTCAGCATCCGATGTCTTTGAATTTTCTTTTCGCCTTCTTCATCATAAATTTTCATAGTAGCTATATAGTATTTCTTCCTTTTTTCTGAAAGAGAAAAAATGTAATCTTCTGCATACGCAGATTTTCCACTGCCGCTTCCCCCAATAATTAATGTCATCATTTATGTGAAAACCTTTCATACTGCTCTATATTTATATCTGAAAAAGTGGTTCTGTTCTGATATACACTGAGTGCTATATCAAGAAGTGTAAACATCATAACAGCTCCGGTGCCTTCCCCTAATGCCATGTTTCCATCGATAACAGGTTCTACATTCAATTCCTTTGCTAATCTTTCTATTGCGGGCTCCTTTCCCTTGTGGGACGGAAGCAGATAATCCTTTGTTCCGGG
The DNA here is from genome assembly GCA_945868485.1 of uncultured Lachnospiraceae bacterium. Classification (GTDB taxonomy): domain Bacteria; phylum Bacillota; class Clostridia; order Lachnospirales; family Lachnospiraceae; genus Suilimivivens. The sequence goes on from CAMBLS010000004.1 coordinate 26,673, forward strand.
AACAATTCTCTCTGCCACTAAAGCTGCCACCATACTGATAACGCCATCCAGAACAATAGGGACATGATGTAATGCACCACCTATACACACTCCGGCAAGACCTGCAATGTCAAATCCTCCAACGGTTTCAAGTATGCGTAATGCATCTGCATCTTTTAATCCATACCCGTCTATTGCTTCTGTGATAATTTTTTGCTTATGTATAAGCTTCTCGTCACTGAGTCCCGCTCCTCTTCCGGTAACCTCTGTTGCTTCACAATGCAGTAATGCTGCAGCTACCGCACTGCTGGTTGTTGTATTTCCTATCCCCATTTCTCCTGTTGCAAGAATTTTGTAACCTTTCTCTTTACAGTCAGACACCATTTCTATTCCGGTAAATATTGCCCTGATTGCTTCTTCCTCTGTCATAGCCGGTTCATTTCTAAAATTTCTGGTTCCGGGACGTATTTTCTTATCCAATATGCCTGGTATTTTACCGTTATGATTCATACCAATATCTACCGGAATCGTATCCACTCCGATAGTTTCTGCCATTTTTCCTACAGAAGTTTTCCTTTCTGCCATTTTTTTCACAATAGCAAGTGTCACTTCCTGTCCTGACTGGCTGATGCCCTCCGCAACAATTCCGTTATCAGCACACATGATAATAACCGCTTTTCTGGAAATATCAATCTTTTCCGTTCCCTGAATAGCTCCAATCTGTGCTGCTAATGCTTCGAATTTCCCCAAACCGTCAAGTGGTTTTGCCACGTAATCCAAGTTTCTTAATACCTTTTTTCGAATCTCTTCCTCCGGCGCTTTGACAGTCAGCTTTTCCAGTTCTTCTCTCGTATACCTATTCCAAACGTGCTTCTCTAAGCATTCCATAGATTTCCTCCATATTCAGATGCTCCCTTAGGGTATCTGCCAATTTATCATACTGCTTTTCTTTAAAGCTCCGATAATCTTCAAAAGCTCCTTCTTCTATCAAAATTCCCTTCTTTTTGGCCAAAGCCTGCACTAATGCCGTGGCAATGCAGCCTCTATCAAAAATTCCATGCACATAGGTTCCGTACACATTTTTATCTCTGCCAGATACAATAATATTTTTTTCATACAATCCATCATTTCTGATTTTCGTTTTTCCCATATGAATTTCATATCCTGCAAATTCAAGTTCAGAAAGGTTAGAGAAAACTCCATCCAATTCAGGAAGCCTACCCTCAATTTGACATCGAACCTTTTCTTCCCCCAGTTCCGTAACAACCGGAAGCAGTTCCATTCCCCGCAGAGCACCTCCGCCTTCCACTCCTGTAGGATCAGCAATTTGTTCCCCAAGCATCTGATAACCGCCACATATTCCAAACACAGGAATATCCTCCGCGATTTTTTTTACCGCTGCCTCAAGACCGTTTTGACGCATCCATTTTAAATCACCCATAGTATTTTTGCTTCCGGGCAATATGACCATATCCGGTTGATGAAGCTCTGATACAGAAGTTACATATCGTACAGATACTTCTTTCATCTGTTCAAATATATTGAAATCTGTAAAGTTAGAGATTCTCGGATAACGGATGACAGCAATGTCGATACAGCTTTCTTCTTTTTTATCAAAGCGTTCTGTCAGGCTGTCCTCGTCCTCCAATGCCAACTCCATGTAAGGGACCACACCAGCTACAGGAACCTTTCCCTTTTCCTCTAACATTACAATACCGGAATCAAGTATTGTCTTATCACCTCTAAATTTATTGATAACAAGCCCCTTTACTCTTTTCTTTTCTTCCTCTGAAAGTAACATGAGTGTTCCTAAAAGCTGTGCAAATACTCCACCTCTGTCAATATCACCTGCCAATAATACAGGTGCATCAACCATTTCCGCCATGCCCATGTTGACAATATCATTTTCTCTCAGATTAATTTCTGCCGGACTTCCTGCACCTTCTATCACAATAATATCTGCATATTCTTCCAATTTCCGAAAAGCCTTCTGAATATCCGGAATAAGCTGTTTTTTATATGCAAAATATTCTCTTGCACTCATATCCCTGAGCACTTCTCCGTTCACAATAACCTGCGAGCTGGTATGATTGGTCGGCTTTATTAAAATGGGGTTCATACAGACCATTGGTTTTATACCGGCTGCTTCTGCTTGCATGACCTGTGCTCTGCCCATCTCCAGCCCTTCCTCCGTAATAAAAGAATTCAGCGCCATATTTTGTGATTTAAACGGAGCTACCCTGTACCCATCCTGCTTCATTATTCTGCAAAGTCCTGCCACAAGAAAACTCTTTCCTGCACCTGACATCGTTCCCTGAATCATAATGACTTTTGCCATACGAACCAAGCCTTTCTGTTATCTCTACTTCTTTTCCATTCTGTCTTGCATATTCAAGAAGCTTTTTATTTGCTGTTTCCAGACTTCCAAATTCTTTTCTGCAACATATCACTTTACTGCAGGAATCAATCGCTTTCTGTGCCTGCTCTAAAATAACCTTATTCACAGGTTCAAATGCTTTCACTGCAATCAGTTCTGCCGCCAAAGCTCTAGCGACAGGAAAATCCAAATCATTCTCATAGATAATTCCTGTTATAAAGGTTTTTCTTTCCCGTTGCAATTTGCGGTATATGCTTCTTCCACTGCCTCCACCCGCAATCACAAATATGTCCGCTTTTCCCTTTGCCGGCTCAAGCTCCATACTTCCGTTTTCTTCATCAAAGTTTCCTGTCTCTATTCCAAAAAGTGATTTAATATAGCCTGCCTGAAAAATCTCTTCCGGATTACCAAAGCGATCCACATATGCTCCATTAATGCATAAAATTTTATCCGAAACCTTCTCTGCCAGCTCCAGCTCATGAATCGACATGATGACCGTGAGCCCCTTTCTAATCCGTAATTCCTGCAGCACTGATAAGAACTCCAGCTTATATTTCACATCCAAAAAGGACGTAGGTTCATCCAGTATGATAATCTCCGGCTCCTGACAGATTGCTCTGGCAAGCATCACTCGCTGCCTTTGTCCGTCACTGATTTTGATAAAATCCTGATTCCTGATTTCTGACACATGGACTAACTCCATTGCTTCATCAATGATGGCATGATCTTTTTTTGATAATATGCCAAAATGTCCGGTATAAGGATATCTGCCCGTAGCAACCACATCTTCACAGGTCATTAACTCTGTCTTTATTTTTTCTGTAAATACGACAGCCATTTTCTGCGAAAGTTCCATACCAGACATATGATGCAATTCTTTTTTATCCAGATAAACTAATCCACTGATAAGTTTTAACTGTTTTGCAATGCTCTTTAATATCGTTGATTTACCAGCTCCGTTTGGACCAATCAGGGTCAATATCTCTCCTTTATAAAGACCAATCTCTATATCATGAATCAGAGTTTCACCTTGATAACCAACGCTCATTTGCTGTGTTTTAAAATAGTATTCCATTACACGGTCCTCTCTTTTCTATGCGTCGCCATAACCCATAAAACAACTGGAGCCCCGAAAATTGCTGTAACCGTACTGATATTCAGTTCCGTTGGCGCAAGGATCGTTCTTGCAAGTAAATCACAAAGCAAACAAAATACGCTTCCGCCCAGGAAACAGGCAGGTATCATCAAAAGAGGCTTTGTTGTCCCAATTATTTTTTTTACCAAGTGAGGTGTTGCAATTCCAACGAAAGATATCGGCCCTGCAAAAGCCACAATACATGCCGATAAAATACTGGACAAAATCACAAGGCATATTCTTAAGTATCGAATATTTACTCCCATATTCTGCGCATACACTTCACCAAGCTGATATGCCGAAAGGGGCTTTGATAACAGGAAAACTGCTATAAATGTAACAGTAACAACAATTGTCATAACCTTCACATGCTCCCATGTCATTCCTGAAAAACTACCCTGTGACCAGTTATGAAGATTTACAATATCTGCATCATCCGCAAAAGCTACAACCAACTCCGTTATCGCTGAGCAAATATATCCAATCATAACACCGCTAACTACCAGCATTGACATTCCTTTTACTCTTCGTGATAACAGCAGTACAAATGCCATAGACAACATTGCCCCCACAAATGCAGCTACAATCATATCTGCCGAGGTAATTCTGATTGCTCTTCCCATAAAAAAAACCATTACCAATGCCACCACCATTTTTGCTCCTGATGAGATACCAAGGACAAACGGACCAGCTATGGGATTATGAAAAAAAGTCTGTAGAAGATATCCCGCAAGTGAAAGTGCCCCGCCAAGTATGATAACTGCCAGTGTTCTCGGCAGTCGTATATCCCACAAAATTCTTGATAACGTTTCATTATTCTCTTGTTTTGCCATTGTTCCTAAGATATCTAATAATGTAATACTTACACTTCCAATACAGATATTGAGAGCCAAAAAGATCACAACTCCTATACCAAGAAAAATGAATGCCGTAATATATCTGTATTTTCTGCTTTTTTGCATAGTACTCACATCGCCTTCCTTTTTATTCCAAGCGGAAAAGATAGTGCATATTATCTTCCTCTTCACCTGACAGCATGGCATGCATATCTTTAATTAAGTATCCAATTGACAAGGACTGCTGATACATGTCGTTTGTAGTACACCAGACATTCCCTTCCTGAACTGCTTTAAAATCTGCCAAAACCTCACATTTATCAAGAAGCTCCTCTCTGGTGGAAACCCCTCCGTCAATGGAACTGTTATAGATCAGGAAATCTGCATTCATTGCACTATTATAAAACTCCTCCACCTGCATATTCATGGTAGAACGTTTCGCTTCGGCATCCCCTAAATTTTCAAAAATATACTTTCCACCTGCAAGTTCTATCATCTTTGGTACATAATCAGAAGATTGTCGCACCTGCACCAGTCCATTTGATGTAATAAAAAAGAAGGCAACTGTTTGATCCATCTTTTTGTCAGCTGATACCATGTCTAAAATTGCTGTCTGATTTTCAAATATCCTCTCTGCCTCATCTTCTTTTCCCAATAAAGCACCAAAAAACTTAATCCATTCTACTCTTCCTAATGGATGTGATTCATAACTGGAATATTCAATCATAACCGGTATTCCAAAATCTTCCAGTTTTTCAATAACTTCTGGCGAATGTGAAATCATTCTATTTTCTATTGCAAGCGTACACCCTTCTGAAACAAGCAATTCATAATCTGGCTTGCTATATTTACCTGCATAGAGCATATTTCCATTTGCCATTGCTTCTTTTGCTTCTTCAATATACCAGCTTTCTTCCTTCTGCCCTGAAAATGTAATAGTATTCAAACCATTCAATTCACGAAACATATCCATAACAGCAGATGCAACCAGATATAAATCCTTCATTGGACGCTGTAATACTACGATATCTTCTTCCATATTTTCCGGTATTTCTTTTCCTTCCGGAATAACCAGAAACCTTTGTCCATCCATTGTTGTTGTCAGCATTGTATAGCCGCCTTTATAGTAGTCTACCGAAAAATTTTCAGCATATTGAAGTTCCATACTACTTTCATAAACAAGCGTACCTTCTGTTTCCTTGTCCTGCAAATTGTCTGCATAATAATTGCTATCATAATTGGAGGAAGGACTGCCACAGCCGTGCAGCCCCAGCAGTCCTGTCAAAAACAGACATATTGCAATGATTGTCTTTCTTCTCATCCCAAAGTACCTCTTATTCTGCCGGTTTCATCGTATCAGAATAAAATGTGATAGTATACTCAATTTCATGTGGTGTACTCATTGCCACAGTATCTCCAATGATATTCATCGGTTTATCAAAAAATAGAACAGGAATCTCAAATACTGAATCTCCTTCTGTATTGATTGGCAGATACTTTTCTCCATCTACAATCACATAATCATAATTGGGACTGCTCCATTGAATCGTTGCAGTCGCGTTTTCTCCTGATACTGTAACTGTTGCTGGAGATAAAACCTTTGCTTTACCACTTCCTCCTTCAAAGGCAAGATCAATCGTATAAGTGCCATCCTCCATCTGAAAAATATTTTCAGTCTGTGTTTCTTCCTCCAGTGGCTCCAGATTGGAGACTCTGACTTTATGGTCATACCATGTTCCCTTTGTACCAATGAGTGCCAGATCAAATTCCTCCTCCAGCACCGGAACCGGCACATCGAAACCATAGACCTCCTCTGTCAATCCATCGCTGTAAGTAACCGTATCCTCTGTCGGCATAAGGAGCTCTGCATCGTCTTTCTCAGCATCCTCCGCAAGCCCCAGATAAAGATTTATAATCTTTTTTGACATCAGAGAAATATGGAGGGTCATTTCTCCGTTTTCAACTGTCAGTATTCCTTGTCCGTCACATGCTTCGCTTACATGAAACATGCTACTGTCCGTATCAAAATCTGCCTTGTAAATTCCGTCCGGAATGGCAGCCTTTTCTTCTTCCGCTACAATTTCATTCTGTGCAGAAGTTTCCTCTATTTCTGTATCAACGGAGGATTCTGACGCAGGAATTTCTTCATTTATATCGTTTTCCTGTACACTGTTTTTATCGGCACAACCACAAAATAGGGAACAAACTACCAACAACGTACTAAAAATTGTAATAAGTTTTCTTTTCATCGTTATCCTCTATTCATTTATTACGTCTTTCGTATGTGCCACATAAAGCTGCTGAATGGCATCGATAGATCCAAGACCTGTAATCTGTGTATCCACACTGTCAAACTTGCCGGATGCAGTAAACATACTCTTCCACGAATCCTCATCATCCCCGGCCATATCATTGTTTGCATGATCTCCCGCAACCACCATCAGTGGACGAAGTATCACTTTCGTATATCCAGCCTGTGCTACAGCATCAATCACTGCCTCACACGCAGTCTCTTCCGGTTCTCCTTCTACTGTTCCAATAAATACGTTGTCATAGCCAAGTTCGCCCATCTGTGTCTGCATCTGGCTGTATGATACTTTTGCAGTATGAGAGGTTCCATGTCCCATAAATACAAATGCAACACCATCTTCTTTTGCTGCATCCAGACTGTCATAGCCGGCATCATTCACCGCTTCTGTGGTAATCGCCTCTGCAACAACTGCTTTATCTGCATTGATTACAGTTGCATCTGTTCCCACCTCTCCAAGCAGTGGCTCTGCAACTTTTACAGTTTCAAACTGATCCTGATATGCCTCTACTGCTTCCATCAGCTCATCATACTCTGCTCCATGCATTAAATGCGTAGGCTGAATTATAAGATTCTTGACGCCATTCGCCACCGCACGATCCAAGGCCTGATCCATATTGTCAATATACTCACCATCACGCGCCTGCACATGATTAATAATAATCTGAGCTGTAAATGCCCTTCTCACAGACCAGTCTGGATAAGCTTCCTGCAAGGCATCTTCAATTCCCTTAATGTCAGCTACACGACTGTCATTAAATGAAGTACCAAAGCTCACAACCAAAATCTCATTTTCACCGATTTCATCTTGATTACGTGGGTCATCCTTTGATGCATCACCGGTATCTCTTCCAAAATAATCCGGATCTGCATTTTCACCCTCTACCAGCTCTTTCTGCGCATCTGTCAATGCGTCCCATGCAGCCTTGGCATCAGCACACTGCTTATCTGTCTCATCTGTTCTTTTCTGCACATAAATCGCATCAATCAGTGCCGCTACTTCATCGGCTGCTTTTTGATCAGCATCTTCCTCCGTTTCTGCATTGTCAGTTTCTTCTTTTTCAATCTGCGTTTTCTCTTCTCCCACTTCGCTGCCTGCTTCTACAGAACTCTCTACCACTGTTTCCTTACTGTTTCCACATCCTGTCATACAGAATGTTCCCATCAATGCTGCCATTAATAACGCTACTACTCTTTTTTTCATGTTTCCTCCTTCGACAGTTTCACCTGCCATTATATTTATCTTAAATATGTACGTCAGAAACAATATTTTGGCAACACAAAATAAAAAACCCTTTTCCTAAACAGGTAAAGGGTTTGTACACAAAAGAAACATATAGGAAAATCATAGACAAACAACTTTCCCATACTCTTTTAAACGTACAACCAGTTACTCGTGGTTTGAAACTATCGTTTCTGTACAGCAATCAGGCAGGTCTCCCGGCTTGAAAATCATCGCATCCGCCATCTTCCCAGGAAAGGATTTCCTTGTTTCCCAGTGATATATCGGCTTCAGCTCCCTAATTACGGTGACGAGTTCGCACAGGACTTACACCTGTTTCCCTTTTCACCAGAGCCAATTATACAAATTGCTCTGACACCTGACTACTTCATATTCAATTCGCATTATTTTATCATAACTTTATAAGGAATTCAATGTTTTTTAGGAATCTAAGTTTTGGAAACCTCATATAAAATCCTCTGTTCTAATTCAGAAGCTGCAATACTTAACGAAATGCCTCTCCGTTTCAGAAGACAAATATTTCTGGCAGGGATATCTGGTGCCATGTTGAGGATAACCAGATTTTCCCTGTTTTCCTTTTCCAGGAAATCCATTGGTACATAGCCAATGCCCAGATCGGATTTAATCATCGGTAAAATCTGGTCTGCTGTAGCAGCCTCCACATCTGGCGTAAAGGACATTCCCATTCTGCCGAAAACATCTGAATAAAAGCGAAAAGAAGCTGTTTGCTCCCCAAGTCCAATCAATGGATAATTTTTTATCTGTTCTTCAGTAAGAGTAGTACCTGTAGAAAGAGAAAATGCTGTGCTGCAAACCGGCACTTCACGAATGCTTCTAAGCACCTGTGAACCAAGCCCAATGGGAAGGTCAAAAGGTTCTGTTACAATTGCAAAATCTGCCAGTCCTTTTTTCAGCACATCAATTGCCTGTGGCGTAGATTGGTTTAGTATTCTGATACGGATACCGGGATAATTCTTTCGGAATGTTTTCAAAACAGAAAGCAATACACAATGGAGTGCAATTTCGCTGGCTGCTACCGTAACTATCCCTGACTGCAGGCTTTTATCCCTGGCTATTTCTTCCTCTCCACACAGGATATGTTCAAAAGCAATGGAGATATGGGCATACAGTTTTTCTCCTTCCGGAGTCAGTATAATACCATGCCGCTGCCTTACAAACAATGTGCACCCCAATTCCTCTTCCAGTTTTTTCATCATCCTGGTAATGTTAGGCTGGTTATTAAGAAGTGCTTTGGCAGCTCCGGTAAAACTCTTGTATTTTGCAACATAATAAAAGACTCTGTAATAGTCATAGCTGATGTTCATTGCAGTTCCTCACATATCAATTTCATATATCTAAATATTATAATTAATATTTTACACATATCTTATAAGGAATTATAATACTGCCGATAAGAAAAAACAATCTAATTTATACAGAAAGAGGTGGCATATATGCAGAATATCATTTGCATTGGCAGACAGTATGGGAGCGATGGACGAGAGATTGGGGAAAAGCTATCAAGAGTGCTTGGCATTCCTTGTTACGATAAGCTTCTGATCAAAAAAGCATCATTGGAGTCTGGACTAAGCGAGGAATTTATAGAAAGGACAGAAGAGTCTCCCATTAACAGTATCCAGTTTTTGAGTGGAAATCCTTATGCCGATATAGCAGGTATTGGAAATACCTTTTATTCTGAAAGTCAGCAGGCATACAATGCCGAGCAAAATGTAATCGAACAGATTGTAAAACAGAGTCCCTGTGTCATAATTGGGCGCTGTGCCTCATCTATCCTTCCAAAAGAAAAACGTCTTTCAGTATTCATATATGCAGACGAAGAAGATAAAACAAAACGTATCATGGAAAGGAACCAGATTGACGAAAAAAGAGCCCGTCACAGAATCAAGCATATCAACAGAATGCGAAAGCAATTCTTTGATTTCTATTCCGATACTGAGTGGGAACAACCGGAAAGCTATGATATGATGCTATCCAGTAGCCGTTTCGGCATAGACGGATGTGTCAGTCTGATTATCGACTGTTTAAAAGAAAAGGAGGCGTCTGGGAATGAATAAAGATCTGACCGTGGGAAAACCACAAACCGTACTGTGGAAATTCTGTATGCCTTTGTTTGGAAGTCTTATTTTTCAGCAGCTCTATAATATAGCTGACAGTCTGGTAGCTGGAAAGTTTATAGGAGAAAATGCTTTAGCTGCCGTTGGAAACAGTTATGAAATCACCTTGATTTTTATTGCCTTTGCCTTTGGATGTAACATGGGCTGTTCCGTTGTCGTTTCCAAGCTGTTTGGAGCCAGAAATTATAAGGAAATGAAAACTGCCGTTTACACTGCCTGTATTTTCAGTGGTTTTGTTTGTGTCCTGTTAATGCTCATCGGAATAGCAGGCTCCGGCATGCTGCTTCGGTTGATTAAAACCCCGGAAGAAGTATTTGCGGATTCAAAACTGTATCTGGATATTTATGCATGGGGATTACCATTTGTCTTTTTCTACAATATTGCTACCGGTATCTTCTCTGCACTCGGAGATTCCAAAACACCATTTTACTTTCTGGCGATATCTTCTATGTCCAATATCGCAGTAGATATCTGGTTTGTAAAGGCATTCCACATGGGGGTAGCCGGCGTAGCGTGGGCAACATTTCTCTGTCAGGGAATCAGCTGCATTCTGGCAATGATTGTAGTATTCAAGAGACTTTCCAAAATCGAAGGAAAAGAAAAAGCTCCTCTATTTGATTTACAGCTTTTAAAACAGATTGTAGTGATTGCCATTCCAAGTACTTTGCAGCAAAGCTTTATTTCCATAGGTAACATTATTATCCAGAGTATTATCAACGGTTTCGGAGCCCCTGTCATGGCCGGATATTCCGCTGCTGTAAAACTGAATAATCTGGTGATTACTTCCTTTACAACACTTGGAAATGGAATTTCCAACTATACGGCACAGAATCTTGGTGCCATGAAGCTTGAACGAATAAAACAGGGCTTTGGTGTTGGCATCAAATTAGTATGGGTGCTTAGCCTCCCACTGTTCCTACTTTACTTCTTTGGCGGGAATATCGTATTAAAACTCTTTATGGACAATCCAACTGAACTAGCCATGCAGACAGGTATCACCTATCTGAAAATCCTCTCGCCTTTCTATTTCGTGGTTTCTACAAAGTTAGTAGCAGATGGAATGTTGAGGGGAGCCGGTATGATGAAAAAATTTATGATAG
>CAMBLS010000005.1 GCA_945868485.1 uncultured Lachnospiraceae bacterium
AAATTCAGGAAGGAGATCAAATTGAAATCCTGAATTATTACACTGTAGAGCAGATTGCAGAATTTATGGATGTAGTGCTTGATCCACATATGAATCTGTATGTGAATAATAAGCTTGCAGACAGGGAGACACCTGTCTATGAAAATTTTTCTGTGCTATGGACAGCAGAAGCTTTAGCCTCATTTGAAACTGAAATGATTCAGGAACCGGATGAAGAGCTGGAAGAGGAAGCAGAAAAGTTACAAGGGGAAGATCAGCAGCCAGATAAAGAAGTAATAGAGGAGCCTGGCGGGGAGTTGTCAATTCAGATCATTGTCAACAGAACTCCTGTTACATTAAGTGGTAAAGATTCTTACGTTTATGTAGATGTATTTGAAGCAATTGAGTTTGATTTATCAAGACCCAGAGGCAAGGGAATTGTGACTACATTAAATGGTAGGGCGGCACAGTATATGGAGCCAATCCATTCAGGAGATGTGATTGAAGTCTACTGGCAGGAATAGATTTGAACAATCAGAAAAGATGAAAGGCAGAGAAAAATGAGAATTTGCAGTATTGCCAGTGGGAGCAGTGGAAACTGTATTTATGTTGGTTCAGATACAACACACCTGTTGGTGGATGTAGGAATTAGTGGAAAGAGAACGGAAACAGGTTTAAACGAACTGAATTTGTCTATGCGTGACATTGACGGAATTTTTATAACCCATGAGCATGCAGATCACATTGCAGGGCTGGGAGTACTTGGACGCAAATATGGGATCCCTGTATATGCTACGAAAGGCACGATAGCGGCCATCAAGAAAACTTCTTCTGTAGGAGCAATACCTGATGAATTATTTCAGCCAATTTGTGCAGATGAAAAAATCATTATTAAAGATTTAATCTGTAATCCCATGAAAATATCACATGATGCGGCAGAACCGGTGGCATATAGGATATCCCATGGTAAAAAGAAGGTAGGGATTATTACTGATCTTGGAACCTATAATGATTATACAGTAGAATCTTTAAGAGGAATGGATGCACTTTTATTAGAAGCCAATCATGATATAAATATGCTTCAGGTGGGTCCTTATCCATATTATTTGAAACAGCGTATTTTAGGAGATAGAGGACATCTTTCTAATGAGAGGGCAGGACAGCTTTTGTGTGATTTATTACATGATAAGCTACAGGCGGTCATGCTTGGACATCTCAGTAAGGAAAATAATCTTCCTGAACTTGCTTATGAGGCTGTCAGAGTAGAAGTGACTATGGCACAAATGAAAAGGGAAGAAGATGAGTGTGTGAGTACTCAAATTAAGGCTTCTGATTTCCCTATGTATGTGGCATCAAGAAGTGAACCTTCACCGGTGATACATATTGCATAGGAGATTTGATTTAAAGAGATATCATTAAGTGTTTACCAATAAAGGACACTTTAAATATGGAGGGAAAAATGAATAAAACAATTATTACAGTAGTCGGAAAGGATACAGTGGGAATTATTGCAAAGGTCTGTACCTATCTTGCTGAAAACAAAATCAATATTCTGGATATTTCACAGACCATCGTGCAGGGTTATTTTAATATGATGATGATCGTTGATACCAATCATATGGAAAAACATTTTGGTGAGATGGCAGATGAGCTTCATGTATTAGGAGAAGAAATCGGTGTAGACATTAAATGTCAGAAGGAAGAAATCTTTGACAAGATGCACAGAATTTAACCTTATTTTTTATAATACCCGGAGAGGAAAATATGATTAATTTATTTGAAGTTGTTGAAACCAATGAAATGATTACGAAAGAAAATCTGGATGTCCGTACAATCACCCTTGGGATTAGTCTTCTTGATTGTATTGATTCGGATTTAAACAGATTAAATGAAAAAATATACAATAAGATATATAATGCAGCCAAAGATCTGGTAAATACAGGGGAGGAGATTTCCAGAGAATTTGGAATTCCCATTGTAAATAAAAGAATTTCAGTAACTCCCATTGCACTGATTGGAGGTGCTGCATGTAAAACGACAGAGGATTTTGCATCAATAGCAAAAACCCTTGATCGAGTAGCACATGAGGTAGGAGTGAATTTTATTGGAGGTTACTCTGCACTGGTATCAAAGGGAATGACACCGGCAGATGAATTACTGATACGCTCTATTCCACTTGCCTTATCCAACACAGAGCGGGTGTGCAGTTCTGTAAATCTTGGGTCTACTAAGACCGGAATTAATATGGATGCAGTAAGGCTGATGGGCGAAATTGTAAAGAAAACAGCTGAATATACCAAAGAACAGGATTCTCTGGGCTGTGCCAAGCTTGTAGTCTTCTGCAATGCACCGGATGATAATCCTTTTATGGCAGGAGCTTTTCATGGTGTTACAGAAGCGGATAAGATTATTAATGTAGGTGTCAGCGGTCCAGGGGTTGTAAAGACAGCACTGAGTAAGGTACGCGGAGAGAATTTTGAGGTTCTATGTGAAACAATCAAAAAAACGGCGTTTAAGGTTACCCGTGTGGGGCAATTAGTGGCACAGGAGGCTTCTGCAAGGCTGGGAGTTCCCTTTGGAATTGTTGATTTGTCTTTGGCACCTACACCGGCAATTGGTGACAGTGTGGCAGATATTTTGTGTGAGATTGGTCTTGAATATGCCGGAGCGCCAGGAACCACAGCAGCATTGGCATTATTGAATGATCAGGTAAAGAAGGGCGGTGTAATGGCATCCTCATATGTAGGAGGCTTAAGCGGAGCCTTTATTCCAGTTAGTGAAGACCAGGGAATGATTGATGCAGTGGAAGCAGGGGCACTTACGCTGGAGAAGTTGGAAGCAATGACCTGTGTATGTTCTGTAGGATTAGATATGATTGCTATTCCAGGAGATACGAAAGATACTACCATTTCAGGTATCATTGCAGATGAAATGGCAATTGGAATGGTAAACCAGAAAACCACGGCAGTTCGTATTATTCCGGTAATCGGAAAGGGCGTTGGAGAGACGGTTGAATTTGGTGGTCTATTAGGATACGCTCCTATTATGCCTGTGAATCAGTTTTCCTGCGATGCCTTTGTGAATCGTGGAGGAAGGATTCCTGCACCGATTCATAGTTTTAAAAATTAGGAAATTTTTAAGATGCTATACACGGAGAACAATCTCGTAGTGTGCAATAGTTTGTGAGGGGCAGAAATGAGGAAAAATGGCAGTAACCGTAGAGATAAGAAAGGAAAGCTGATGTCTTTTGGATATTTACTCCCAAGTCTGGGCGGTGTGCTGCTGTTTTTTGTGTTACCTTTTTTGATTGTAATTTATTACTCGATGGTAGACAATCCAATTAATCATCAGTTTGTGTTTTTAGACAATTTTATTATGGTTTTTAAGAATGCAGCTTTTTTGCAGGCAGCCAGAAATACTCTGATTTTTTCTGCGACTGCGGTTCCTTTGGCAGTAGTATTATCACTTTTTCTTGCAATGATGTTGGAAAGTAAAATACCATGCAGGAGTCAGTTCAGAACCTTTTTTTTAAGCCCCATGATGGTGCCGGTCGCATCTGTTGTATTGATCTGGCAGGTGCTGTTTCATTACAATGGCACTATGAATGAGGTGTTGGCAGTTTTTCATCTTGATAAGATCGACTGGTTGAATTCGGCTTATGCGCAGGTTGTTCTTGTGGTGCTTTTTTTGTGGAAAAATCTTGGATATAATATGATTCTTTTTATGGCAGCATTGAGCAGTATGCCGAAGGATATCCTAGAGGTTGCAGTTTTGGAGAGTGCATCTCCTTTTCAGATTTTCTGGCATATAAAGTTGAGATATATGTCATCAACAATCCTTTTTGTTACAATTATGTCACTGATTAATTCTTTTAAGGTTTTTAGGGAAATTTATCTCTTAAAGGGCGATTATCCTTATGATACCATGTACATGCTACAGCATTTTATGAATAACACATTTGGAAGACTTGATTATCAAAAAATGTCAGCAGCAGCAATTATGATGGCAGTGGTAATGGTAATTATTATTGGAATTTTGTTCTTAACCGAGAACTATTTCGGAAAGGACGTGGAAGGATGAAGCTACAAAGTGATGGAAGATTAGGGGCTGGCGATAAGACACTGGAACAGTGGACTAAAAGAAATAAAAAAAGAAAGAGAATGAAACATGCCAGAGAATTGGTGAGAATTACGCTCCTTACCACGATAGCAGGTTGCTTTGCAGTTCTTTTTCTGATGCCGATTGTGCTTACAGTGACCAATTCATTTATGTCGGCATCTGAAATTTCCGCAAATTATGGTCAGGTTTTTGCGACTACAAACACGGGAGGGAAGGTTTATATTGCGGAAAAGGTGAACCTGAAATTCATTCCCGATATGGTGTCTTTCAGCCAATATATTACAGTGTTGCTAAAGAGCCCTGAATATTTATTGAAATTCTGGAACTCTGTAATTTTGGTAGTGCCAATCGTGGCATTTCAGTTGCTGGTTGCGGCAGGGGCTGCTTATGGATTTACCAGATACAGAGGCAGAATTAAGGAAATCATTTTTTTTGTATATATTATTCTGATGCTGATGCCTTATCAGGTTACGCTGGTTCCTAATTATCTGGTTGCACAATGGACTCATATCATCGATACAAATTGGGCAATCTGGTTACCTGGAATTTTTTCACCTTTTGCAGTATATCTTCTCACCAAGTATATGAGAAGAATTCCAACATCGGTGATGGAAGCAGCACAGATTGACGGAGCAGGAGAATGGCAGATTTTTCAAAAAATCTGTTTGCCCCTTTGCAAGGGGGCAATGTGCTCAATAGCAATTTTAATATTTATCGATTACTGGAATATGGTAGAGCAGCCATTAATCCTGTTGTCAGATCAGGAAAGGCATCCGCTGTCGGTATTTTTGTCCAAAATTAATGCGGGAGAAATTGGGCTTGCGTTTGCAGTGGCTACCATTTATATGGTACCACCGATATTAGTTTTTC
The DNA here is from genome assembly GCA_945868485.1 of uncultured Lachnospiraceae bacterium. Taxonomy (GTDB): domain Bacteria; phylum Bacillota; class Clostridia; order Lachnospirales; family Lachnospiraceae; genus Suilimivivens. The sequence continues at coordinate 4,969 of CAMBLS010000005.1, forward strand.
TCTATGGAGAAGATTATTTGGTAGAGGGAATTACTTATCAGGGCGGTATTAAGGGATAGTATTTGAAGAAAAAGAAAGGTTAAGGGGAGAATAATGAACGAGATTGAAGGAAAAAAAAGAAGAGAGTGGGTAAAGAATGCAGCCATTGTCTTTTTAACGATTATGCTATTACTCACTTTCTTTTCTAATACCATAATGAATTATTCTTTGCCAGAGGTTGCAACTGCATATGTCCAGAGGGGATCCATTACAGCGAAGGTAAGAGGTACGGGCAATGTTGAGGCAACCGATCCTTACAAGGTTATGGCAAAGGAGTCCAGAGTGATTGCCAGTGTGGCTGTAAAGCAGGGAGATCAGGTGGAGAAGGATCAGGTGCTTTACTACCTTGAAGATGCGGAAAGTGATGAGTTAAAAAAGGCAGAGAATGAACTGGAAGAATTAGAGCTTACCTATATGAAAGGCTTGTTTGGGGGGACTGTCTCTCCTGAGGTTATTAATAAGGTGGCAAGTGGAAACACGGACACCTTTGCTTCTTACCAGGCAATGGTAACTGACATGCAGAATCGGCTTAAGGCGGCAGAGACTAGAGTTCAGGAATGTCAAAAAGCAGTGGAGGATGTGACTCTTCAAAGTACCATTAGCACCAATGATGCAGGAGTTAGCACTATTTCTGATGAACTCAGTAAAGATAAGGCAACTACTGATCTTGCAAAGGCAGAAAAGGAGTTTGAAAGGCAGAAAGCCGAAAGGATTGGAGCACTGAATGCACAGATTGACGAGATAGAGAAGCAGATTTTAGATTTGCGGGTTCTGATTTTAAATGGAACAACAGAAATTGAGTCAGGGTCAACGGGAACAGCATCAGGGGCAACATTGGATTTACAGGATAAGAAAGCTGAAGCACTCACGAAGTTGAATGAAAAATTAGGGGCATTGAATAGTGGAATTGGTACATCATTTGCCAGTGCTTCGGAGGCGTATGCGTGGAGTAAAAATACAGACTGGAATCAACTCAATAATGATCAGCAGGTTGCGTTGCAGAAGTTTTTGGCTGCATATGCAGATTATAATGAGTACAGTACTAACTTAAATGATGTTTCCCTTATTGCAAGTAATGAGGAAAAGCTGGCACAAAAGGAAAATGAACTGGCAGCGCTGCAGGGTAAACTTGCGGAAGTGAATGCAATTACTGTTTCTTCAAGCCAGAGCGTGCAGGATGCCCAGAACAAGTTAAATCAGGCAAACAGAAACATTATTGAAATCACCAATGCAAACAAGCAGTCAGCTGCCGCTTATCAAAACCGACTTGCCAATGCAAATGCAGCTCTGAAAAATGCTCAGGCAGTTTATGAGCTGTTAAAAGCGGAGCAGACGAAGCTTGCTGCAGATATTAATGCACAGCTGGATCTTACCAAGACTAATCAGGATATTGCAGAGAAAAAGGAAGAGATTGCCAAGCTGAAGGAACGGTCTATGGGGGCGGCAATCAAATCTCCTGTTGCAGGGACCATTACAAGTCTTGCTTATGCGGCGGGAGAAACGACCAAGCCGGAGGAAGCAGTGGCTGTCATTCAGGTGGAAGGGAAAGGGTTTACCCTGTCTATTTCAGTAACCAATGAGCAGGCAAAAAAGGTGCAGGTGGGAGATACAGCAGAGCTTCAGAATGCATGGTATTATGATGATGTTAAGGCAATTTTAAAGTCCATCAAGCCGGATCCCGATAATCCGGGACAAAAGAAGCTGTTGGTATTTGATGTAACTGGAAGCAGCATTCAGGATGGGCAGGCGCTTAATATTTCGGTGGGACAAAGAAGCGCAGAATATGAACTGGTAGTGCCAAACAGTGCAGTGCGTGAAGATAATAATGGTAAATTTATTTTGATTGTAGAGTCTAAGAGCAGTCCGTTGGGCAATCGCTATATTGCCACCAGGGTAGATGTTGAGGTCCTTGCTTCCGATGATAACAATTCGGCAATTTCAGCAGGACTTTACGGATATGAATATGTAATTACAACCTCCACCAAGCCGGTAGAAGCTGGGAAACAGGTCAGATTGAACGAGTCATAAGGAAAGCAGCATAAAATTAAAGAAATTGAGAAAGGAAAAGCAAATGATTTATAAAATAAAAGAATTTACAGCAAAAGTTACGCTTGTTCAGATCGTGTTTTTCCTGGCTGCTATTCTTTCGTTTCTTATCTTTGTTTTTTTGACGATCTGGTCTGTAATTCAGGAAAATGAGTTGTCTGATCAACAAGCAGCAGCAAGATGGGATGAGGAAGGAGACAGTGCGCAGGTAAGCTGTTTTTTTGCCGAAAATGTCAAAGTAGATGAATTTGTCCTTAGAAGTTTTGAAAAAAAATTGGATCAAAGCCTGTCAGAGGTTTTAACCCAAGAGGAAACAGAAGAAGAAAATGGCAAAAGATTATGGATTGATGCATATAGTTCTTTGGGAACGATTACTGTTATCAGTGAAAAAGGAAAGCTGGAAGAAGTAAATGCAGTGGGAATCGGAGGAGATTTTTTCATGTTTCATCCGTTGCAGCTTCTTTCGGGGAGATATTTTTCCGGAAATGAGCTGATGAAGGATGCAATTATTTTGGATGAGGATGCTGCATGGCAGCTCTTTGGTTCTAATGATATAGCAGGTATGAGTGTGATGATCGGAGGCGTTCCGCATTATGTGTCAGGAGTTGTGAAACGACCGGAAGGGAGATTTGCTAAAAGTGCAGGTCTTGATAAAACGGTTGTGTATGTGTCTTATGAAACGCTTTCCGGGTATGGCAAAACAGATGGAATAAACACATATGAAGTAGTGGCACCGAATCCGGTAAAACATTTTGTCTTTAATTGTGTAAAAGAAAAAATTGGATTTAAGGAAAATGATATGGTAGTGGTGGAGAATTCCTCTCGTTACTTGCCGGAATCATTAATTCCTGTTATGCTTGATTATGGAACAAGGTCTATGCAAAATACTGCCGTAAGATTTCCTTATTGGGAAAACATTGCAAGAGGCTGGGAAGATGTGTTGGCATTGGTTGGATTATTCCGTGCTGTTTTGCTGGCGATTTCGATGGGTATTGTTGCTGTTTTTCTTATTAAAAGATGGCATAAAAGAAAAATTCATTTCAAGGACATTGGGGGTTTTTTAATAGATACAAAAGAAAAGGTAATCCTGAAAGCACAGCGGGAGAAAAATAAGTGGCAGGATTTTTAGGAGGATTTTATGAAAAAAGGGAAAATTATTTTAGCATTATTTTTATTATGTATTCTGGGAATTTTTGGATGTGGAAAAAAATCAGAAAACAGTGGAAGTTCAGGAAAGAGCGTAACAGCTTCTAAAGATTATGTATATCGGATGGAGGATGTGGCGTCCATTCCAGAAGGGCAGAATATTAACCAGATTATCCATTCTGACAAGGGAATCTATGCTTATGGGTACAATTGGCTGGAGGACACGCAGGAATCAAGCCTATTTCTTTTGGAATTGAATGAAGACGGAACTACAGGAGAACCCTATGAAATTACACTGGAAGGAAATGTCGGTATCAATGCCCTGGAGATAGATGATAATGGAGATTTATACTGTGTTGTCAATCGGTATCAGGCAGGAGATGAGGTGGTGGAAGGCTATGCCCGGTTAGAAGAACAGGTTGCAAGTTATGACGAATATTTTCTGGTAAAAATGACTCTGCAAGGAGAAAATATTTTTGCCGTTAAATTGAATGATATCCCGGAGATCCAGAAACTCAACGAAGAGAATGGATATCTTTATATCAGAAATATGGTACTGGATTCTGACAATGGAATTTATCTTAGTATAATGGAGGACCATTTCATCAAATTTGATATGGATGGAAATTTCCTGAAAATGACGAAAGCGGGTGGGGGCAACAGCAGTCTTTTTTATGCAAACTTTATTCGGTTAAAAGACGGAAGAATGGTTGCAGTATTAAATGAAAATGAGAATGTGAAACTTGGTCTTGTGGATTTGGAGGCAGGTACGATAGAAGAGACCTATAGTTTTCCCGGCTTGTCTTATGAATATACCTTTTATCAGGGGGAAGGATATGATTTATATCTGACTAATATGCAGGGGTTATACGGATATAATCTGGGGGATGCGGATAAAACACAGTTGTTAAGCTTTGTAGATTCAGATTTTGAATTCTATAGTCTGTATTGTGTGACCGGAATAAACGAGAAGCAATTCTATGCATTGCACGATGATATGTATAGTGATATGAGTATCCTTGCAAAGTTTACTAAAGTTGAACCTGAGGAGATTAAGGATAAGCAGCAGATTACATTGGCAATGGTATATACAGACTGGAGAGTTCGACAGGCAGTAATCAACTTTAATAAAACAAATGAAGAGTACCGTATTTCTATTGTTGATTATAATTCTTTGTATGGTTCAAACACAGATTATAAAGCAGGCTATAATAAGCTGAATACAGATATTGTATCAGGTAAAGTGCCGGATTTGCTTGTATTGGACAATTCTCTGCCGGTGGACAGTTATATCAATAAAGGATTGTTCGAGGATCTGAAACCATATATTGAGAAGGATGAGGAATTTAAACTGGATCAATTTATGCCTAACATCGTTGAGGCCTTTTCGGTAGATGGCAAGTTATACACGCTGGTTCCTTCTTATACAATTCAAACTTTGGTGGCAAAAGCATCTGATGTTGGAAATGAGCGTGGATGGACGATACAGGAAGCAATGGATATCATGGCTTCTAAACCGCAGGAAATGCAGTTTGCAAACACAATTACAAGAGAAGGAATGCTGAATAACTGCATGTCAATGGCAGGTAGTCAATTTATAGATTGGGAAAAAGGCAACTGTAACTTTAATTCTGATGCTTTTATTCAGATGTTGGATTTTTTGAATATGTTTCCGGAAGAGGTCGATGACGCTACATTTACCGATGAATACTGGATGAATTATGATTCTATGTGGCGTGAAGGAAAAGTGCTTACCTATCAGGTTGGAATCGGTTCATTTAGAGACTATAATAACCTGGAGAAGGGAACTTTTGGAGAAAAGATTACTATGATTGGTTTTCCTTCAGCTGATGAGGATGGCTCCGTTATCATACCAGATATGCAGTTTGCAATGTCTGCAAAGTCCGGCTGTAAAGATGGTGCATGGGCATTTTTGCGTACCTTCCTTACGGAAGAGTATCAGACCCAAAATGTTACTTATAGCTTCCCAATCAGTATCAAACGATTGGAGGCACTTGCGGAAGAAGCAATGCAGAAGCCTTATTATGTGGATGAAAATAATAATAAAGTTGAGTTTGATGACACTTATTATATAGGAGGCGTTGAGGTTACTATTTCCCCTATGACAGAGCATGAGACAGAAGAATTGAAAAAACAGCTTTACAGCTTTACACAGGTATATAAGTATGACGAGGCCCTTTTGAATATCATTCAGGAGGAAACGGCTCCTTATTTTGCAGGTCAGAAGAGCGCCAGAGATGTAGCTACCATTATTCAGAGCAGAGCACAGATTTATGTAAATGAAAACCGTTAACAGCAATCCCTGAAAATGGAGATACTAATGAAGAAAAAAATAGCAACTAATAGTCTTTACTGGTCATTATTACGAATAACAATTATACCCATTGTTTTATTGTCTTTGGTAATTACTACATTCAGTGCGAAAAGCTTTGCTACATCTATGCATAAGGAAGTAGAAAACGGGTTGCGGGATTTGTGTAATACAATTCTTACAATGTATGATACAACATATAAGGGAGATTATCATGTGCAGATGCAGCAAGATGGTATCTATTTGTTCAAAGGTGAGACACTTTTGAATGGAGATTTCTCCATAATCGACCGAGTCAAAGAAAAAACCGGGGCAGATGTTTCTATCTTTTATGAGGATATAAGGGTTCTGACTACGATTACCGATGAACAGGGACAGAGGATGGTTGGAACAAAAGCCAGTACAATTGTGTCTAGGGATGTTTTTGAAAATGGAACCAGTGTCTTTTATCCCAGTGTCGTTATTGACCAGAAAAAATATTTTGCCTATTATTCACCACTGATAAATTCAGATGGTACATGTGCAGGCATGGTTTTTGTGGGGAAGCCCTCTGCAACGGTAGAAGAGCTTATCAGAAAGGCTGTCAGTCCTATTATTATAATTGCATTAATTGCTGTGATTTTTGGTGTGGCACTTACAACAGGGTATTCAAAGCGTCTGGTAGACGCAATTCGAAAAATTGAAATATTTCTTCAAAAGGTTGCAGGAGGAAACTTTCACGCCGAGCTTGAGCCTCAGGTGCTGAAAAGAAGTGATGAACTTGGAGATATGGGGAAATATGCTGTAAAGATGGAAAAATCCCTTAAAGAGCTTGTAGAGCAGGATCTTTTGACGAAAATCAACAATCGACGCAGCGGTGAAAAGTTATTGAGAAGAGCACAAAAAGATTTGTATTTAAAAGGTGTGACTTTCAGTGTTGCTCTTGGTGATATAGATCATTTTAAAAACGTCAATGATACTTATGGGCATGAATGCGGTGATGTAATTTTAATGGAAGTTGCAAGCCGCATGAAAGCACATATGATAGGAAAGGGCTTTGTGGCAAGATGGGGTGGAGAAGAATTTCTTTTGGTCTATCAAGGGAAACCAATAGAAGATGTGATGAAGTTTATGGAAGAACTACTGGAGGACATTCGAGGGAAAGATGTAGCCTATAATGAAGAAACAATGGTTCATGTGACTATGACATTCGGTCTTGTTGAGGGCAGTGAGAAAAGGTTGGAGGACATCATTAAAGCTGCGGATAGGAAGCTTTACCATGGAAAAAATAACGGGCGAGATCAGATTGTGGTGTAAATCATGAATTAAGACAAAATGATGGGAGATTGCTTCCAATCATTTAATGGTGTTCTATTTTTCTTGTGAAACCGCACAGATTCATAGACAGAAGCACAGTAAATATCCTGCTTAAAGAGTGCAAGTGCCTTTTCATCAAGTAAGGAAGCGGCATTTGCAGGCTTGGAAATCAGAGGTATATTACTGTGTTTTTTGATAGCTGCAAGAAGCGGTGAGGAGTCTTTTCGGAATCCAAGAAGCCTTGCATAAGGGAGATACAGGTTTCGCTCTTTGAAGGACGAACGATAATAGTCGGGGGTTTTGATATTTAATAAAATATGCATCAAAACACGACTGATTCGTGTGTAAGTCAAATCTTTAGATTTTAATAGATTACAAAAATCGGTAAAATTAGTATAATTGGGGATGTATTTGCATATTTTGTCGGATAGATCTGAAGTGCAGTCCAAATAAAATGAAAAACCATCATTCTGTTCTGAGAGCAGCTTATAGTGAAGAAGATCAGAAAAATCATTTTCAGAGAGTGCGTTTACCGAGAGCTGATCAGATTCAAACATTTGATAAACTTCAGAAGGTACATAAGCAGAAAGCTTTTTAGCAGCTTCTGTTTCTTTTAAAAGTGCATTTCTTATGGCAGAAGCAGAGGCATATCCTGTTGCAGAATTTGAAAAAGAAGTTTCATGATAACCGGCATCTTTTCGTTTTAAAGTAAACGGGATGATGCTGCTATTGGAAGCCAAAAGAGCTTTGCAGTATTCCAAACCAAGAATATTGTTTGGAGAAGAAAGTAATTCAATATTTTCATGAGAGAGAGCTTTTGCCCTGGAGACGGGATAAGAATATCCCTGCTGCAGGTATTCTCTTATTTTACCATCAAGAGAACTATTTTCTTCTGTCAGCATATGAGCACAGCTTTGCAATAGCGGGAGATTACCTGATTCACTTCCAAAAGATAATAGGTTAATGGTATTTAATTGATTAAGCAGAGTGACAGCTCCACTGGCGAAGAATTCGGCACTGGAGAGAGCATAAAGGGCAGGAAGTTCAATGACTGCATCGGCGCCACCTAAAAGCGCCATACGAGTTCTCGTATATTTATTGCACAGGGCGGGAGCTCCGCGCTGAACAAAGTCTCCACTCATAAGAATCAGAATATAGTCTGCACCAGTCTGACGGCGTGTTTCCTCAATCTGGTAACGGTGCCCATTATGAAAAGGATTGTACTCGGCAATAATTGCGGCAGTTTTCATGATTTAATATCCCCTGAATAAAAAGCTTAAATTTCTTGCTAATATGCTTCTTTCTAAATTTAACATACAACAGGATGGTTAGTAAATTATGTATTTAATTTTACACAATTTTTTATGTTCTGATACTTGCCGGAAAATGCGGATTGCAATATAATTTTTATGTATGGTTTGAATAAAATTTAAACGATTACATGGGGTACGAAAGGAGAATGGGTTATGTCATATATTGATGTAATTAAGGACAAGGCTAGAATGGATCGAAAGACTATTGTTCTGCCGGAAACTACAGACAAAAGAACATTGATTGCAGCAGCAAATATTATCAAAGAGGGTATTGCCAATATCATTATGATTGGAAATGAAGAGAAGATTATGGATGGCGCAACCTGGCTGGAAATTGAGCTTGAAGGTGTGACAATCATAAACCCTGAAACATGTGAAAAACTGGATGATTATGTGAATTTACTATATGAAACTAGAAAAAGTAAAGGGATGACTCCGGAAAAGGCAAGAGAAATTCTTTTAAATGATTATCTGACCTTTGGCGTTATTATGGTAAAGGCAAATGATGCGGACGGTATGGTGGCGGGCGCCTGCCATGCAACGGCAGATACATTGCGTCCGGCTCTCCAGATTTTGAAGACTGCACCCGGAGTAAAACTGGTTTCTGGCTTTTTCCTGATGTGTGTACCGGATTGTGAGCTTGGTGATAATGGAACTTTTCTGTTTGCGGACTGTGGATTGAATCAGGATCCTACAGCGGAAGAACTTGCAGCAATCGCAGATTCATCGGCCAGAAGCTTTAAGAGTTTAGTGGGGAGTAAGCCAATTATTGCAATGCTTTCCCACTCAACTAAGGGAAGCGCAAAGCATGAATTGGTTGATAAAGTGGTTGAAGCAACTAGAATTGCACATCAGCAGTATCCTGGTCTTGCAATTGATGGTGAATTACAGCTTGATGCCGCATTGGTACCACAGGTAGCCAAGTCTAAAGCACCTGACAGCGAGGTTGCCGGTAAGGCAAATGTACTTATTTTCCCGAATCTGGACTGCGGAAATATCGGGTATAAGCTGGTACAAAGGCTGGCTAAGGCAGAGGCCTATGGACCTATGCTTCAGGGAATTGCAAAGCCTGTCAATGATTTGTCAAGAGGATGCTCCTGGCAGGATATTGTAGGTGTGGTTGCACTTACAGCGGTGCAGGCGCAGCTTTCATAGGAATATTTTTAATTTATTTCATCATAAGTGGAGGTTAGTATAAATGAAAGATATTAATGTTCTGGTAATCAACTGTGGAAGTTCATCTTTAAAGTTTCAGTTGATTAATTCTAAAACCGAGAAAGTAATTGCAAAGGGAATTTGTGAAAGAATTGGCATCGAGGGAAGTCAGATGGCATATACCCCTGCTGGCGGAGAAAAGATAGAAAAAATTTTCCCCATGAAGGATCATACACAGGCAATCAAGCTTGTACTTGATGCGCTTACGGATGCAGAGCATGGTGTTGTAAAAAATCTTGATGAAATTGGTGCAGTTGGACACAGAATTGTACATGGAGGAGAAAAATTTGCTACCTCAACAATTATTACAGAGGATGTGATGGCAGCCATCGAGGAATGTAATGATTTAGCTCCTTTACATAACCCTGCGAATCTGATTGGAATCAGAGCCTGCAAAGAGCTGATGCCCAGTACACCAATGGTGGCCGTTTTTGATACTGCATTCCATCAGACTATGCCGGAGGAGGCTTACCTGTATGGATTACCTTATCACTATTATGAAGATTATAAAGTAAGAAGATATGGTTTCCATGGAACCAGCCATTCTTATGTATCCCATAGAGCAGCCGAATTGCTGGGACAAAATTATGAGGACCTGAAAATCATTGTCTGTCATCTGGGGAATGGTGCCAGCGTATCTGCTGTAAAACATGGAAAATGTGTGGATACATCCATGGGACTTACTCCATTAGAAGGATTGATTATGGGAACCCGTTGCGGTGATATTGATCCTGCAATTATTGAATTCCTTTGCAACAAAGAAGGAAAAGATGTTCATCAGATTTTGACAGTGTTAAATAAAGAATCAGGAGTGTATGGACTTTCAGGTGATTTCTCTTCCGATTTCAGAGATTTAGAGAAGGCATATCATGAAGGTGAGGCGTTTGCAATCAGAACAATGCATACATTTGCGTACAGAGTGGCAAAATATATTGGTGCATACACAGCTGCCATGAATGGCGTGGATGCTATCTGCTTTACTGCAGGCGTTGGAGAAAACGGACCGCTTGTCAGAACAATGATTACTTCTTATCTTGGGTATCTTGGAATTGCTCTTGACGAGGAAGAGAATGTGAAACGTGGGGTGGAAAATATTATTTCCACGCCGGATAGTCGCACCAAGGTACTTGTGATTCCTACCAATGAAGAACTGGCAATTGCCAGAGAAACGGTAGCATTAGTATAAAATTATTTTTGTAGGTATTGACAAATGGTAATACCGTCGTTATAATGATTGAGTGTGCGATTTTAGATATATTTGCACATGTGATTCATAGGGAGCTTATTATGTTAATCAATCTGACTGATGTATTTACATCTGAGGGAAAAGACAGAAGAGAAAGCCTGGCTTACGAACCGGATTTTTATTCCTTCATGGGAAACAAATACCGAATTTGTGAGAAATCTCCTTTAGAGATGAGCTTTTCCAATGTTGGAACAGGTAAAGTGTTGATTAAAGGAGAATTAAAACTGGTGCTGGAGATTCCCTGCGACAGGTGCTTGCAGATGGTAAATGTGCCGTTGGAAGTAGCGTTTGAGCAGGAGGTGCTTTCGCCTGATGCGATAACGGATCAGAATGAGAAGGACGAGCAGGATTTTATGCTTGGTTACGAATTGGATGTAGAAGCTTTCGTGAACAGTGAAATCTTAGTTAATATGCCTGTTAAGGTGTTGTGTAAGCCTGGTTGCAAGGGGATTTGCAAGCAATGCGGACATAACTTAAATGAGGGTGAATGTGGTTGTGATACATTTGTACCTGATCCCAGAATGGCAGCTATTAAAGATATCTTTAACGCAAATAAGGAGGTGTAACGATGTCTATTTGTCCTAAGAATAAATCTTCAAAAGCCAGAAGAGATAAGAGAAGAGCAAACTGGAAGATGAGTGCTCCTACATTAGTTAAGTGCAGCAAATGCGGCGCCCTGATGATGCCTCACAGAGTATGCAAGGCATGCGGTTCTTACAATAAGAAAGAAATCGTAAGCGTTGACTAATTAAAACTGGTAACAAAGCAACCCGTTCAATGGGTTGCTTTTTTTCACCCCTCTTTTATTGCAAATATATCTTGATTTTTAGAATATGGTTTAGTATAGTAAAGTAGTGATTGGATGGAGGTATATAAATGTCTGAATATGTAAACGTAGCAGTAGATGCTATGGGTGGGGACAATGCTCCTGGTGAAATTGTTAAGGGGGCCATTGAGGCAGTTAATGAAAGCGACCATGTAAAGGTTTTCCTGACTGGTCAGGAAGAACTGATTAATAACGAACTTTCAAAATATACATATAATAAAGAACAGGTGGAGGTAGTAGGTGCTACAGAGGTGATTGAGACAGCTGAACCGCCGGTCATGGCAATCCGTAAGAAAAAGGATTCCTCCATCGTAAAAGCATTGTATTTGGTTAAGGATGGTGTCTGCGATGCCTATGTTTCAGCCGGCAGTACGGGTGCAACTTTGGTGGGAGGACAGGTTATTGTAGGACGCATCAAAGGAGTGGAAAGACCACCCCTTGCACCACTGATTCCTACCGAGAAGGGGTGTGCACTGCTGATTGACTGTGGTGCTAATGTGGATGCAAGACCTTCTCATTTAGTACAATTTGCCAAAATGGGATCTGTTTACATGGAAAGTGTTATGGGCGTAAAGAATCCTAAGGTTGGAATTGTAAATATTGGTGCAGAGGAGGAAAAGGGAAATGCATTGGTTAAGGAAACCTATCCTCTGTTAAAAAATTGTCCGGATATTAATTTTATTGGAAGCATTGAAGCCAGAGATATCCCGGCAGGTCTTGCAGACGTAGTTGTCTGTGAAGCCTTTGTAGGGAATGTTATTTTGAAGCTGTATGAAGGTGTGGGCGGGACATTGATTAAGAAGGTAAAAGAAGGGATGATGACTTCCCTTCGCAGCAAGATCGGTGCCCTGTTGGTGAAACCGGCACTTAAAAATACATTAAAAGTGTTCGATTTGGAACAATATGGAGGAGCTCCAATGCTTGGCCTTAAAGGGCTTGTTGTAAAGACGCATGGAAGCTCTAAGGCTATAGAAATTAAGAATTCTATTCTGCAATGCATTACTTTTACAGAACAGAATATTAATCAAAAAATAAAAGAAAAAATAACTATGGAAGAAAACTAGAAAGGAAATTTGAAAATGGAATTTGAAAAATTAAAAAAAGTAATTGCTGACGTTCTCAACGTTGACCCCGAAGAGATCTCGATGGAAACAACTTTTGTAGATGATCTGGGAGCCGATTCCTTAGATGTTTTTCAGATTATTATGGGAATAGAAGAGGAATTTGATATTGAAATTCCTGCTGAAGATGCAGAAAAAATCACTACTGTAGAAGAAGCGGTTAATCTGATTAAAAATGCTCTTAACTAAAAAGCCCGTTACGGGCTTTTTTGTGGTGCCCGATAAGGCAAGGAAAGCGAAATATGTATAAAAAAGAAGAATTAAGAGAACTTGAAGAAAAAATAGGTTATGAGTTCAAGGATAAGGCACTTATTATGCAGGCCTTGACCCATAGCTCTTTTTCTAATGAACAAAAAATTAATAAATTTAAGAATTATGAAAGACTGGAATTTCTGGGGGATGCTGTATTGGAATTGCTTTCAAGCAGATTCCTTTTTGAAACCTATTCCGAGATGTCAGAAGGTCAGATGACGAGGATGCGTTCTTCCATGGTTTGTGAGCCGGCACTTGCATTCTGTGCCCGTGATTTGTCTTTAGGAGATTACATTCTTTTGGGAAAAGGGGAAGAAGCTACAGGGGGAAGAAAAAGAGATTCTATTATTTCTGATGTCATGGAGGCGGTACTTGGGGCCATTTATCTTGATGGTGGAATACAAGAAGCTGAAAAGTTTGTAAATAAGTTTATTCTTTCTGACTTGGAGGACAAGCAGCTGTTTTATGACAGTAAGACAATATTGCAGGAAAAGGTTCAGAAAGCGGGCAAAAGTCTTGTATATGAATTAGTAAGTGAAACTGGTCCTGATCATGATAAAATCTTTGTTGTTGAGGCCAGAATTGATGGACAAACAGAAGGAAAAGGGCAGGGAAGAAATAAGAAATCTGCAGAACAACAGGCTGCTTATGAGGTACTGCTGGGACAAAAACTGTAAAAGTGGGTGTTATATGTATTTAAAAAGTATTGAAATTCAGGGATTTAAATCCTTTGCAAATAAAATTGTATTTAAATTCCATAACGGGATAACAGGAATTGTTGGTCCTAACGGTAGTGGTAAAAGTAATGTAGCAGATGCAGTTCGTTGGGTTCTTGGTGAACAGAGAATCAAGCAGCTTCGTGGTGCGTCTATGCAGGATGTCATCTTTTCAGGAACAGAAATGCGTAAACCTTTAGGATATGCATATGTTGCAATTACCTTGGATAATTCTGATCATCAGCTTGCGATTGATTTTGATGAGGTAACAGTTGCCAGAAGAATTTATCGTTCTGGGGAAAGTGAATATCTTTTAAACGGTGCTCCCTGCAGATTAAAGGATGTCAATGAGCTATTTTATGATACAGGTATCGGTAAGGAAGGTTATTCTATCATTGGACAGGGACAGATTGATAAGATACTAAGTGGTAAGCCGGAAGAGAGAAGAGAGCTTTTTGATGAAGCCGCAGGTATTGTTAAGTTTAAAAAGCGTAAGGTGGCTGCTCAGAAAAAGCTGGAGGATGAAAAGCAGAATCTGGTGCGTGTAAATGATATCCTTTCTGAGCTGGAAAAGCAGATCGGACCTTTGGAAAAGCAGTCTGAGACAGCTAAAATTTATCTGAAAAAGAAGGAAGAATTAAAGACTCTGGATGTCAATATGTTCTTGTTGGAAAACAACCGTCTCCAGGAGCAGCTTAAGAATGCTCAGGACAAATTTGAGATTGCCAGCAATGATCTTGAACAGACCACTGCTCAGTATGAAAAGATTAAAGAAGAATATGAGCAGATACAGGGGCAGATTGAACAGTTGGATAAAACCATCGAGTCGGACAGGTCTTCGCTGACAGATACCAGCGTTCTTCGGGGAAAGCTGGAAGGTGAAATCAATGTACTTAAGGAGCAGATTAAATCTGCTCAAAGCAATGAAGAACATTTTAACGCCAGAAAGACTGCCGTGTCTAAAGAAATGGATGCTAGACTCTTGGATAAAGAGGGGATTCTTGCAGATAAAAAAATTATTGATGAGCAGGTTGCCGAAATTGAAAGGGCAAGAAATGAAGCACGTGAAAAATTGCTGGCAGTTCAGGGCAGAATTGAAGAGCTGAATAATGATATTGAGTCCGGCAAAAATGCTATAATTGATGCATTAAACAGCAGAGCGACTATTAAATCAAAGCTTGGTCGTTATGATACCATGACGGAGCAGATTAACATTCGTAAAGCGGAGTTGACTTCAAGGCTGCTTCGTATTAAATCTGACGAAGCACAGCAGGAAGAAACGATTAAGCAGCTGGAAGAAGAATTTGAAAAGATTAATGAAGAAATTCGAAGCTTGAACGATTCCCAGGAGCAAAAGGAAGAAAAGCTTGCCCTTATCAGGGAGGAATTGGCAGGCAAAGATCAGAAGCTGCGTGATACCCAGGTAAGTTATCATCAGGAAAAGTCAAAACTGGAGGCACTTACCAATCTGACAGAGCGATATGAAGGATATGGCGGCAGTGTCAAAAGGGTTATGGAGTGCAGGGACAAAGAAAAAGGAATTATTGGTGTCGTTGCGGATATTATTAAAGTAGAGAAAAAATATGAAACTGCCATTGAAACCGCATTGGGTGGAAATATTCAAAATATTGTTACCGACGATGAGGAAACGGCTAAGAGGATGATTACATTTTTAAAGCAGAACAAGGCAGGACGTGCAACCTTTCTTCCTCTTACCAGCATTACCAATCCCCAGGAATTTAAGACCCCGGAGGCATTGGCGGAAAAGGGCGTCATTGGAATGGCAGATGAGCTTGTTTCCATTGAAAATAAGTACAGGAATGTTGCGAAGGCAATGCTTGGACGCATAGTGGTAGTGGATAATGTGGACAATGCTGTTAAGATTGCAAGAAAGTTTGACTATGGTATCCGTATGGTCACATTGGAAGGAGAGCTTCTGGTGCCCGGCGGCGCAATCAGCGGTGGTGCATTCAAAAATAACAGTAATCTTCTGGGGCGAAGAAGAGAGATGGAAGAATTGGAGAGCAAGGTAAAACAGTTCTTAAAGGAAATCGATCAGCTTTTAAATGAAATTGAAGAAATCAAGGCTGAGAGAAACAAGCTCCGCTTAAGCCTGGAAGAGGATAAGGCAGCGCTTCAGAAGAAGTTTATTGAGCAGAATACAGCACGACTCAATGTGATAAAGGCTCAGGAACGTAAGGAAGAAGCTTCAGAAGGTTCTATGGAATTAAAATCTGAAGAGAGAGAAATTGAGCAGCAGATTCGGGAAATCAAGTTGAGCAAGCAGGAAATTCAGAAGGAATTGGAGGATTCTGAGCTTTTAGAGCAGAAAGTTGAACAGCAGATTCGTAAATTTCAGGTGGAGCTGGAAGAGAAGCGAAAGGAAGAGTCTGAGCAGTCTGCCCATGTGTCAGAATGGGATGTTGAGGTAGAAAAAATGCTACAGCAACAGGATTTCCATCAGCAAAATGTGAATCGTATAGATGGCGAGATTGACAGATATGCCAAGGAGCTTAAGGAAATTGAAGAAGGACTGAAACAGAACAGCGAGGATACTTTAAATAAACAAAATAGCATTGTCTCTATTGAGCAGACCATTGCTGCTTCCCACACTACTCAGGGAGATACGGAGAAGAAGCTTAAGGAAAATATTGAGAAGAAAGAGCAGCTTTCCCAAAAGCAGAAGAACTTCTTTAAAGATAGAGAAGCTCTTGCAGAAAAGATGACCGGTTTAGACAAGGAAGTTTACAGATTAAATTCTCAAAAAGAAAAATTTCAGGAATCATTGGAAGGGCAGATCAATTACATGTGGGATGAATATGAAATTACGCTCTCCGATGCGGCAGCACTCCGAAATGAAGAGATGACGGATCTTTCTGCAATGAAAAAGGATATTGTTTCCTTGAAGGAGCAGATTAAGAAGCTGGGCGATGTAAACGTGAATGCTATTGAGGATTATAAGAATTTGATGGAGAGATATCAGTTCTTAAAAACACAGCATGATGATCTGGTGGAAGCTGAAAAAACGCTGGAAGGTATTATCGTAGAACTGGACACTGCAATGCGCAAGCAGTTTAATGAGAAATTTGCGGAGATTAGTAAGGAATTTGATAAGGTATTTAAAGAATTGTTCGGTGGTGGCAAGGGCACATTAGAGCTTATGGAGGATGAGGATATTCTGGAGGCAGGCATCCGTATCATTGCACAGCCACCGGGAAAGAAACTTCAGAACATGATGCAGCTTTCCGGTGGAGAGAAGGCATTGACAGCGATTGCACTCTTATTTGCAATTCAAAACCTGAAACCTTCGCCTTTCTGTCTGTTGGATGAGATTGAAGCTGCACTTGATGAAAATAATGTTACCCGTTTTGCAAAATATCTACATAAGCTTACTAAATATACCCAGTTTATCGTTATTACCCACAGACGAGGCACTATGGAAAAGGCAGACAGATTGTATGGTATTACCATGCAGGAAAAGGGTGTGTCAACACTGGTAAGCGTAAATTTGATTGATAAGGAGTTAGATGACTGATGGCAGGCTTTTTCAGTAGGTTAAAAGAAGGATTGAGCAAAACAAGAAACAACATTGTGCATGGAATTGATTCTGTATTTAGTGGATTTTCTTCTATAGATGATGATTTTTATGAAGAACTAGAAGAAATCCTCATTATGGGCGATATTGGTGTAAATGCAACCAACAGTATTCTGGAAAAGCTTCGTGGACAGGTTAAGGAAAATCACATCAAAGAACCGGCAGAATGTAAGAAGTTTCTGATTGAGAATATCAAAGATCAGATGAAGGTGGAAGAAACTGCCTATGAGTTTGAACATCGGCAGTCGGTGGTTCTGGTGATTGGTGTCAATGGAGTGGGAAAGACTACTTCGGTGGGAAAGCTGGCAGGGCTTTTAAAGGCACAGGGAAAAAAGGTGTTAATTGCAGCAGCGGACACCTACAGGGCGGCAGCGTGTGAGCAGTTGACTGAGTGGGCGAATCGTGCAGGAGTAGACATTATTACCGGCGCACAGGGGGCTGATCCTTCCAGTGTGGTGTATGATGCAGTGAATGCAGCTAAGGCAAGGCATGTGGATGTTTTGATTTGTGACACGGCAGGAAGACTTCACAACAAAAAAAATCTTATGGAAGAACTGAAAAAAATGAACAGGATAATTGATAGAGAATTTCCTGGGGTGCATAGAGAAAATTTGATTGTCCTAGATGGTGCTACCGGACAGAACGCATTAAACCAGGCAAGAGAATTTGGAGAAACAGCAAATCTTACAGGTATTATTCTCACAAAGATGGACGGAACATCTAAAGGCGGGATTGCTGTGGCAATTCAGTCGGAATTGAACATTCCGGTAAAGTATATCGGAGTGGGAGAAAAACTGGATGATTTGCAGAAATTCGATGCAGAAGAGTTTGTGAATGCTCTGTTTGAAATAGAAGATCAGACTTTGTAGAAGGGATGGTTTAGTTAACGATGGATAGTAAGATGTTGACATTGGAAAAATTTGAAGAGGCGTCAGAAACAGTTAAGAAAGTGACCCAGGAAACAAAATTGGTGTACAGTGATTTCTACAGTGCACAGACAGAAAATAAGGTTTACTTGAAACCTGAGAATATGCAGTTTACAGGTGCATACAAGCTGAGAGGTGCATATTATAAACTGAGTACGCTTTCTGATGAGGAACGTGCGAAAGGATTGATTACGGCATCGGCTGGTAATCATGCACAGGGCGTTGCATATGCCGCAAAGTGCTATGGAGTAAAAGCAGTCATTGTAATGCCTACCACAACACCGCTGATTAAAGTAAACAGGACTAAAAGCTATGGTGCTGAGGTAGTGCTTCATGGAGACGTATATGATGAGGCCTGTGAGCATGCCTATGAACTTGCAAAGGAAAATGGATATACCTTTATACATCCCTTTGATGACCCGGCAGTTGCAACCGGGCAGGGAACCATTGCAATGGAAATTTTTAAGGAACTTCCACTGGTTGATTACATACTTGTACCTGTTGGTGGCGGTGGACTTGCAACAGGTGTTTCTACGCTGGCAAAGCTTTTAAATCCTAAAATTAAGGTGATTGGAGTAGAACCGGAAGGGGCAAGCTGTCTGAAAGCATCCATTGAGGCTGGAAAGGTTGTTACACTGGAGCATGTCAGCACGATTGCAGATGGAACTGCCGTAAAAACACCGGGAACACGTATTTTTCCTTATCTGTGCAAGAATCTTGATGATGTCATAACTATTCCTGATGAAGAATTAGTTGTTGCCTTTCTTGACATGGTCGAAAATCACAAAATGGTGGTGGAAAACTCAGGACTTCTTACTGTTGCGGCATTAAAGCATTTGAAGGTAAAAGGGAAAAAGGTGGTATCAATTTTAAGCGGAGGAAACATGGATGTCATTACCATGTCATCTGTGGTACAGCAGGGATTGATTATGAGAGACCGTATCTTCACCGTGTCTGTATTACTGCCTGATAAGCCGGGAGAGCTTTCCCATGTTGCAGACGTGATTGCCAGACAGAACGGTAATGTTATTAAGCTGGAGCATAATCAGTTTGTTTCCATCAACAGAAGCGCAGCTGTAGAGCTTCGAATTACGTTGGAGGCATTTGGAACAGAACATAAGCACCAGATTATACAGGCTCTTGAACAGAATGGATACAAGCCTAAGCTGGTTCGAACCAATATTTAATTGAAAATTGCATATTTTTTTATAGAAAAACCGCATACTATAGTATATGCGGTTTTCTGTTGTTTCAGGGAATTTAGAATACTTTTAACAAGGAGAAAATATGCAGTTTAATAGAACCAAAAAATATTTAATATTGACTTTTGCGGCAATTTGTTATGGTGCAGGTGTAAGCTTGTTTATTGATCCTAATAATCTTGCACCGGGAGGAGTCTCAGGACTTTCTATTGTGATTAATCGTTTGCTACCGATTTCTACGGGGACATTGTTTTTATTGTTTAATATTCCGATTATGCTTCTTGGGGCTTGGAAGTTTGGAATTAAATTTATTATTTCCACACTTTATGTGATTTCAATTATATCTGTCTCCACAGATAGTTTTAGTCAGATATCTCCACTGACAGAACAGCCTTTCTTAGGCGCTTTGTTTGGAGGAATATTAGTGGCGGTAGGAGTAGGATTTGCACTGAGAGGGGGAGCAACAACCGGAGGTACAGATATTATCGTAAAATGTTTAAAACAAAAGAAGCCTCATATGAAAACAGGAAGTATATTTCTTATCATTGATTCCATTATTATTGGAATTGGAGGAATTGTATTTAAAGATATAGAAACTGTCTTATATAGTGCGATTTCAGCGTATATAACATCTCAAACGCTGGATTTCATTTTATATGGCAGGGATGAAGCCAAAATGTTTTACATTATCAGTAATTCATCGGAAGTCATTACACAGCGTATACTAAAGGAAGTGCATATTGGAGTGACTCACCTCTATGGAACCGGTGCGTTTAAAAAAGAGGAAAAACAAGTAATTTTTTGTGTTGTAAAGAAGCAAAGCGCCTATATGATAGAGGAGATTGTGAAACAGGAAGACAGCACAGCGTTTATGATTATTTCAAGTGCTACAGAAATTTTTGGGGAAGGGTATAAAAGCTATTTCGGGGAAAGACTGTAGGAAACAAGAATTGGAAGGTTTAAACAATTGAAAAACAACCGATTTCATACTATACTTAGCTTATAAATATTTTTAAGTAAGTATTTAGAGAGGTTCAAAAGAAAAATGAGCAGAAGACCCAGAAGAAGTAGAAAAAGACAGCAGATTAGTTTACTGACCAATATTATATTCAGCCTGATTACCTTGTCAGCACTTACAGGATGTATCATCCTTCTTTTGCAGAATTATGGTTTGAAGGATAAAAGTCAGGAAGCAATCAACCAGCTGGAAGAATATGAAAGTATGCGGGGAGAATACATTTACACCCAGTCGGATTTATATGCGTATTTTGAAGAAGCATCTGCACAATTAAAAGAGGAAGGAAAGGAAGCCTTATTGGATGAAATGAAGCAGATGCTACTGGATGGGGAGAGTTCTTCGCAGGTGTTTCGAACTGTTTTTAAAGATAATGTAATTGTTTATGCTGATGGAGGGTATAAGTTTTTCCCTATTTCTGAAACGTTGAAGAAGAATGATTATGTATATAAAAACTTTGTGTCACAGGAAAATGGAGAAATCGTCTATGTAGATGATGGACAGGTGGTGCATTCCCTAAAAGGAATTGATGTTTCCAGACATCAGGGAAAAATTGACTGGAAGAAGGTTGCTGCTGATGGGGTGTCCTATGCTTTTATCAGGGTAGGATTCAGGGGAAGCACAGAGGGCAAGCTTGTTGAGGACGAGTATTTCAAGGATAACATAGAAGGGGCTCTCGATAACAATATTAATGTTGGAATCTATTTTTATACTCAGGCTATAACAGAAGAAGAGGCAGTGGAAGAGGCAGATTTTGTTATTGATCTGATCAAGAAGTATGACGTTACTTATCCGGTAGTTTTGGATATTGAAGAGACAGGTAGTAGTACAGCGAGAACAGCCCAAATGTCTCAGGAGGATTATACGAAAGCAACGATTGCTTTCTGTGAGAGAATTAAGGAAGCTGGCTATACGCCGATGATTTATGGAAATTTGAAGACGTTTATGATTATGCTTGACCTTGAAAAGCTTGAGGTTTATGAGAAGTGGTTTGCATATTATGAAACACCTGTTTATTTCCCTTACGAGTTTAGCGTCTGGCAATATTCCTCTAAGGGGAAGGTAGATGGAATTGAG
This sequence comes from uncultured Lachnospiraceae bacterium, assembly GCA_945868485.1. Taxonomy (GTDB): domain Bacteria; phylum Bacillota; class Clostridia; order Lachnospirales; family Lachnospiraceae; genus Suilimivivens. The sequence continues at coordinate 26,332 of CAMBLS010000005.1, forward strand.
GGGGATGTTGACTTAAATGTCTGTATGAAAGATTATTCGGATTGAAACCTGTAAGGAGTGCGTATGGAAGAAAATCGGCAGTCAGTAAAAAGCGGGTATCTTACAGAAAAGTTCAGAATGTTCCATCTAAAGGACAGTCAGCCAAGGGAATATGTTTATCATTATCATGATTTTCATAAGCTGATTTGGTTTATTTCGGGCGATGTGGAATATCATGTTGAGGGTAAAAGTTATAAGCTGGAGCCCCATGATATTCTTTTGGTAAATAAAGGTGAAATTCATAAACCCTTTGTTAATTTTGATACTACTTATGAGAGATATGTATTTTACATTTCCAGTGATTTCCTGGATGAACACTCGGAAAGCGGAAGTGATTTGAATCTCTGCTTCCAGATGGTGCAGAAGGAACGGGGAAATGTAATTCGTTTATCTGCGGCAGAAAGCAGAATGCTTTTTGAGACGGTAAAGCTTCTTGAAGTGACAGAAAATGATCATATTTATGCAGGAGAGATGTACAGCAGAATTTTATTTTTAAAGCTGTTGATTGAATTGAACAGATGCTGCCTCAGTCATCCGGAAATATTTCATAAGACTGCACGGTATGATAAAAAGGTTGTGGAAATGATTCATTATATTAATGAAAATCTTTCAAAGGATCTGACGATTGAAACTTTATCAAATAAGTTTTATTTGAGCAAATATCATATGATGCGTAAGTTTAAAGAAGAAACAGGATATTCTATGCATCAGTATATTCTGGAGAAACGAATTCTTGCTGCAAGAAATCTGATTCTTACCGGTTCACCTGCGACGGTTGCCAGTGTGGAATGTGGGTTTAAGGATTATTCTACCTTCAGTCGTGCTTATAAAAAACTGTTAGGACAGCTTCCTTCAGATGATTATTAAACCAGATTGTCAGGATATTTATTATAAGGATGTCAAGCAAAAATGCTTGACATCCTTTCTCTTTTGTAGTATTCTACCTAAGGTGATTGTAATGGAGAAGATTGTTGAGCAGGGGCTCTTATATGATTTTTATGGAGAACTGCTGACAGAACATCAAAAAAAAATTTATGAGGACGTAGTATATAATGACCTTTCTTTGACAGAAATTGCCAAGGAAAACGGCATTTCACGTCAGGGCGTACATGATTTGGTAAGACGTTGCAATCATATCCTTCAGGAGTATGAGGATAAGCTGCATTTGATTGCACGCTTCATGAAGGTAAAGAAAAATATAGGACAGCTTCAAGAGCTGACCAATGATACAGAAATTTCAAGGGAAGAGCTGATACAGAAGGTTGGAAATATTTCCCGTCAGATATTAGAGGAGCTTTAATCCATGGCATTTGAAAGCTTAACGGATAAACTTCAGAATGTATTTAAGAACCTTCGCAGTAAAGGAAGACTTACTGAGGAGGATGTAAAGATAGCGCTTAAGGAAGTAAAGATGGCACTTCTGGAGGCAGATGTCAATTTTAAGGTGGTAAAACAGTTTGTTAAGTCGGTGGAAGAAAGAGCCATTGGTTCTGATGTGATGAATGGCTTGAATCCCGGGCAGATGGTCATTAAGATCGTAAATGAGGAAATGGTTGCATTGATGGGGTCAGAAACCACTGAAATCCAAATGCAGCCGGGTAAATCCATTACCACTATTATGATGTGTGGTCTTCAGGGTGCAGGTAAGACGACGACTACTGCTAAGATTGCAGGAAAGCTGAAATTAAAAGGGAAGAAACCACTTCTTGTTGCCTGTGACGTTTACAGACCGGCGGCAATCAAACAGTTACAGATTAATGGCGAAAAACAGCAGGTGGATGTTTTTGCTATGGGAGAAAACCAAAATCCTGTTGATATTGCCAGGGCAGCAATTGAACATGCTAAAAAGAATGGACATAATGTAGTGATTCTTGATACTGCAGGACGTCTGCACATCGATGAGGATATGATGACGGAGCTTCAGAATATCAAGTCACAGATTGAGGTGCATCAGACACTTTTGGTAGTAGATGCCATGACAGGTCAGGATGCAGTAACTGTTGCAAGGGAATTCGATGAAAAAATTGGAATTGATGGTGTAGTACTTTCCAAGATGGATGGTGACACTAGAGGTGGTGCGGCACTTTCAGTAAAAGCTGTTACAGGCAAGCCTATTCTTTATGTGGGTATGGGTGAAAAGCTTTCTGATTTGGAGCAGTTCTATCCAGACAGGATGGCAAGCCGTATTCTTGGAATGGGAGATGTACTTTCCCTGATTGAGAAGGCACAGGAAAGTGTATCCATAGATGAGGCTAAAGAAAAGGAAATGGCTGCCCGAATGAAAAAGGGCAAATTTGATTTTGAAGATTATCTGGAAAGTATGAAGCAGATGCGTAACATGGGTGGTCTTGCAAGTATACTTGGCATGATGCCGGGCATGGGCAAGCAAATGGGAAACATTGAATCCATGATAGATGAAAAGCAGCTGGCAAGAACAGAAGCCATTGTGCTGAGTATGACTCCTGAGGAAAGAAAAAATCCAAAGCTTCTCAATTTAAGTAGAAAAAGTAGGATTGCACGTGGTGCGGGAGTGGATATGGCAGTAGTAAACCGTTTTGTGAAGCAGTTTGAACAGTCTCAGAAAATGATGAAGCAGATGCCCGGACTTATGGGAGGTAAACGTGGCAGAGGTGGATTTGGCGGAATGAGATTTCCTTTTTAGTTGAAATCAGAAACAGCTTTTAAGGGCTTTGTTTCTTTTCAAAATATATAATTAACAAAAATCACGGAGGTGAAAAACATGGCAGTAAAAATCAGATTAAGAAGAATGGGTCAGAAAAAAGCTCCTTTCTATAGAATCGTTGTTGCAGACTCCAGATCCCCCAGAGATGGAAGATGTATCGAAGAAATCGGAACTTATGATCCTAACACCGACCCCAGTACTTTCAATGTAAATGAAGAACTGGCTAAGAAGTGGCTTGCAAACGGTGCACAGCCTACAGAAGTTGTCAGCAAGATTTTCAAGCAGGCAGGCATTGAAAAATAAGTTGGTGACAGCCCTTTTGGAGGTGGACTATGAAGGAATTAGTAGAAGTAATTGCAAAAGCACTTGTTGAGCATCCGGATGAGGTCGTTGTCACCCAGAAGGAAGAAGGTAAGCATATTACCATTGAACTTCATGTCGCTGCATCAGATATGGGAAAAGTAATCGGAAAGCAGGGGAGAATTGCCAAGGCAATCCGCTCTGTTGTAAAGGCAGCATCATCCAAAGAAAATCAGAAAGTGGACGTGGAAATCGTCTAATAAAAGGGATGTTCTTTCGGGAACATCCTTTTTAAAATGAGGAATTTGTATGGAAAATTTATTGCAGGTTGGCGTTATCTCATCCACTCACGGAGTTCGAGGAGAGGTTAAGGTGTTTCCTACGACGGATGACGTAAAGCGTTTTAAAAAGTTAAAGGAAGTTTTGCTGGATACAGGCAAAGAGCATATATTGCTGCAGATAGAAACTGTAAAGTTTTTTAAGCAGTTTGCTATTTTAAAATTTAAAGATTATGACAGCATTAATGAGATTGAAAAATATAAAGGGAAAAGCCTTTTTGTCACAAGAGAAAATGCTGTGAAATTAAAAAAAGATGAATATTTTATTGCAGATTTGATTGGCATGCATGTTATAAATGAAGATGGTACATTCACGGGTACTCTAAAGGATGTAATTGAGACTGGAGCCAATGACGTATATGTAGTTCTTTGCGAGGATGGACGGGAGGTTCTGATTCCAGCCATTAAGGATTGTATTTTATCTGTAAGTATTGATGAGAATATAATGAAGGTACATCTTTTGGATGGTCTTCTTGAGTAGATATAATGGAGAAAAAGGGATGAATTTTCATGTACTTACCTTATTTCCTGAAATGATTTTGCAGGGACTTAATACCAGTATTATCGGGAGAGCAATGGCAAAAGGTATTATTACTCTTGAAGCTGTCAATATCAGGGATTATACAATAGACAAGCATAAAAAAGTAGATGATTATCCTTACGGAGGCGGTGCCGGCATGTTGATGCAGGCACAGCCAGTTTTTGATGCGTGGAAAGCAGTAGTTGATCAAATTAGCTTGCGGGGAAGAAGCAAGCAGAAGCCCCGGGTGATTTATGTGACTCCACAGGGAGAAAGATTTCACCAGTCCATGGCAAAAGATTTTGCAAAGGAAGATGATCTGATTTTTCTTTGCGGACATTATGAGGGGATAGATGAAAGGGTGCTTGAGGAAATCGTTACAGACTATGTTTCCATTGGGGACTATGTACTTACCGGAGGAGAATTGCCGGCAATGGTTATGGTAGATGCCATAGCAAGAATGGTTCCGGGAGTGCTTAGTAATAAAGCCTCCGGAGAGACGGAAAGCTTTAGCAATTATCTGCTGGAGTATCCACAGTATTCAAGACCTGAAGTATGGCATGAGAAGAAAGTTCCGCAGGTGCTTTTGTCAGGAGATCATAAGAAGATAGAGGAATGGCGGCTTGAACAATCACTTTCTCGAACCAAAGAAAAGAGAAATGACTTATATGAGAAGTGGGTGGAAGAAAATCAGGAATATTTTATAAAAAAGGCAAAGAGAGAAGAACGTCAGCGAAAAAAGGAACTGAAGAAAAGGAGCACTGCCAAAAGTGAACAGCTTGTAAAATAATACTTGATTTTTGCAGAATAATGTGATAAATTACTAATGTTGCGAAATTGTGATGGTCCTCTGTTACTCAGGTATTATGAACATCTGATGAGTTTACAAATTATGGAGGTTTAAAATGAGCGAGATTATTAAGAGCATTGAAAACGAAGCATTAAAGGAAGTAACAGATTTTAACGTAGGTGATACTATTAAGGTTTACGGTAAGATCAAGGAAGGTAACCGTGAAAGAATTCAGGTTTTTGAAGGTGTAGTTCTTAAGAGACAGGGAACTGGAGCTAGAGAAACTTTCACAGTAAGAAAGGCTTCTAACGGTGTTGGTGTGGAGAAGACATGGCCGGTATATTCACCTAATGTAGAGAAGATTGAAGTTGTTCGTAGAGGTAAAGTAAGAAGAGCAAAACTTAATTACTTAAGAGATCGTGTTGGTAAGAAGGCCAAAGTAAAAGAAATAGTTAAATAATTGAGATTACCATGGTATGAACCAAAAGGGCAGTTGGTGAAACAATTGTCCTTTTCTTATGTTTATAAATATGTTAGAATGTAGCGAAGCATAATTAATATTTTGCTTATGAATGAAGCAGGGAACGGGCATATGGCAAGGCGCAAAGGATTAACTTTTTACGAAAAGAAAAAGAAAATCAGTAAAGAGATGATACATGAAATATTCAGTACGCTTTTTTATTGCTTTGCAGCAATATTGTTGGCTGTTGTAATTGTATTTTCATTTGGAATCAAAATCAGTATGATTGGGGTTTCAATGACTCCATCTTTGTATAATGGTCAGGAGGTTTTAATTAATAGATTTGTATATAAGCTTTTTGCTCCAAGGAGAGGGGATGTGATAGCCTTTCTACCTAATGGTAATACAAACTCTCACTATTATCTGAAACGTGTGATAGGTCTTCCAGGTGAAAGGATTCAGATTGTAGGTGGATATGTCTATATAAACGGTGAACTGCTGGCAGAAGATGAGATTTATGACAAAATTGCAGATGCGGGTATTGCAGAGACAGAAATTGTGTTGGGAACAGATGAATATTTTGTTTTGGGAGATAACCGTAATATGAGCGAGGATAGTCGTTCGGGAAATGTTGGACCGGTAAATCGTGATGATATTGCAGGTAAGGCATGGTTTCATATGGGGTGTGAGGAAGCCTCCATGGGATTTGTAGAGTAAAAGGAGAATTGATTATTATGAATTATCAATGGTATCCGGGGCATATGACGAAAGCCAAACGGATGATGCAGGAGGATGCCAGACTGATTGATCTGATTATTGAGTTGGTAGATGCAAGGGTGCCTATGAGCAGCAGAAATCCGGATATAGATGAAATAGGTAAGAATAAATTTAGGATTATTCTTCTTAATAAGGCAGATTTAGCAGATCCGCAGTATAATCTGTTATGGGCAGAATACTTTAAAAATAAAGGATTTTTCGTGCAGGAAATTAACTCAAGGTCTGGTGCTGGAATCAAAAATATTCAGCCGTTGGTGCAGGAAGCTTGCCGTGAAAAAATTGAACGGGATAGGAAACGTGGCATTATCAACCGACCGGTTAGGGCTATGGTTGCAGGTATCCCTAATGTGGGAAAATCTACATTCATTAACTCATTTGCGGGAAAGGCATGCGCAAAAACTGGAAATAAGCCGGGTGTTACCAAGGGAAAACAATGGATTCGATTAAACAAAAATTTGGAACTTTTGGATACTCCAGGTATCTTGTGGCCAAAGTTTGAAGACCAGAAGGTAGGAGAGCGTCTTGCATTGATTGGGTCTATCAACGATGAAATCCTCCATGTTGATGAACTTGCTATGGCGGTCATATCTTATTTACAGAAGGATTATCCAGGTTATTTGCAGGAACGATATCAGATTGAGGGCAGTGAGGATGCTTATCAAACGTTGGAGGAAATATGTATCAGCAGACGATGCTTTCAAAAAGGAGAGCAGCCGGATATTTTGCGGGCATCTGCATTTGTGATGGATGATTTTAGAAGCGGTAAGCTTGGGAAAATAACCTTAGAGCATCCGGAGGAGTGGCAGTGAATAGAAAATTAAAAGAGATATTAAGTACAAGGGTATATTTGTTAGTTGTACTGGTGTTGACATTTTTGGTGGTAACTTATGTAGGGCAGAGGACGCAGGTTATTGGAAGTTCCATGGAACCGATGCTCAGTGATGGAGATAATCTGATTGTTGACAAGATTTCTTATCGGTTTCAGGATCCTCAGCGCTTCGACATAATTGTATTTCCCTTTCAATATGAAGAAAATACATATTATATTAAGAGAATCATTGGACTCCCTGGGGAAACAGTCTATATTGATGAGAATGGTCAAATTTTTATTAATGATGTTTTATTAAAAGAATCCTATGGCAAGGAAGTTATTTTGGATTCGGGGAGGGCCTATGAACCCATTACACTTGGCATTGATGAATACTTTGTGATGGGAGACAACAGGAACAACAGCTCAGACAGCCGGGATCCGGCGGTCGGAAATATTCACCGTGATGAACTGATTGGAAAGGCATGGGTACGCATCTGGCCCCTGAATAAAATAGGGATGATTAAGCATCAATAAGAGAGAAAGCGATAGAAAGAAAGCCGAGGCAGTTATTATGGAACAAAAGACAGGTGAGATTAAAGAGATTTTGCAGGCAGCCAGTTTAAATGAGCTGCCTGCCTTTATAAGTACCTATGAGAAGGATACGCGTAGCGGAGTAGTGGCGCTGGTCAATAAAGCCAAAAAGAGGCTGGAAGATTATGAAAAGGAATTGTTGCGTACGGAAAAGCTGAAGGAATATGAAAAAAAATATAGTTCTTTTTCCTATATTTGCGGCATTGATGAGGTGGGAAGAGGACCCCTGGCAGGTCCTGTTGTTGCAGGCGCAGTTATTCTTCCAAAGGATTGTGATATTTTGTATCTTAATGATTCAAAGAAATTATCCGAAAAAAAGAGAGAAGAGTTATACGATATTATCATGGAAAAGGCGATTTCCACAGGACTTGGGTTTATAGCACCACAAAGGATTGATGAGATTAATATTCTACAGGCAACCTATGAAGCAATGAGAGAAGCAATCGGCAAGCTGAATCCAACTCCGGACTTACTGCTAAATGATGCAGTACACATTCCGGGGGTGCCAATCAAGCAAGTACCAATTATTAAGGGAGATGCCAAAAGTATTTCGATTGCAGCAGCAAGTATTATTGCCAAAGTAACCAGAGACAGATTGATGGTAAAGTATGATGAGATTTATCCTGAATATGGCTTTGCATCCAATAAGGGATATGGTGCACAAATGCATATAGATGCGTTGCGTAAATTTGGACCTACGCCCATCCATAGAAGAAGCTTTATCAAGAATTTTCTCTAAATAGATCTTTCGCAGAAAGGAGTGTATATGAGACTTTCCTCTTTTATTAGCCAGATAAATCAGAATTTTATGGAAAATATGGGAGCAGAGGGCACTTCTTTTTTGGAACAGGGACTTAAAAATGGTATGGAAGCTATTTTGGGAAAGCTTCCCGGACAGGCAGTTACAGGTGAGGTTCTGGTTAGAAATGGAAATGATATTCTGATTTCTTTAGGGCAGAATCAATTGCTTCAGGCAAAGCTTGAGGGAAATATGGCAGCACAGCCTGGTCAGCTTCTTACCTTTCAGATCAAGAATAACGGTGCATCCAAAGTGGTTTTAAGTCCACTTTTCGAGAATTTAAGTCAGGATCCCAATGTATCAAAGGCATTGAAGGAGGCTGGTCTTCCTGAAAATAATGTAAC
>CAMBLS010000006.1 GCA_945868485.1 uncultured Lachnospiraceae bacterium
CTCTCTTAGATAACGCAAAATCCCTTGGAATTCCAAGGGATTTCGTATTTGTCGTGATTATTCCCACTCGTTGAGCTGATTTTGGCTTCTCCTACATATCGTGGTTTCAAAAAGCATCATATACCTCATCTGCTCAAATTATCTGTATTATTTACTTTTTTGAAGTAAAAGTTGGTCAAAAGTTGGTCACCGTTCTATTGCTCAATGCTAGTCATATTTTGTACTTCTTTTTGACACAATTATTATACCACTTGAAGAAATACCGAGCAAGTTTAATTGCTTGAAATATCAAGGTTTCAGGGTTCCGCTTGCATTTATTTTACGTTAATGCATGTTTATCAAAAAAGTCTGTAAATGTGATATTATAGCCATATTGTAATTTCTATTTTGGGTGATACAAGATTGAAGCTCTAATATTGTTTAATGTTGTGTTTTCTTTAACCTGCAAGTTATCATTTGTCTGTGCATCAGTCTGTTCCAAAATAATCCTAAAGGCTGCTTTTTATAGTACATATGCATTTTCACAATTGCTATAATTCTCTGTTCTTTCAATATAACTACAATTTTCTATTTTTATGTACAATAAAAAACCTTTCTACCGTTATATAGTTGATTTTCTATTACAGCTTTTTTGACTTTTTAACGCAATGTTCTACGTTATTTTTTACAGCTTTTCCTCCAAGGGCTTCTTAAATTTCTATTCTAATTTCTTGTCGTTCAAAACTACGTCTACATATCCTTTCACTCCATGTGGACATTTGATCGTTATTTCTTCTCCCGGTGCTAAAGATAATGTACCCGTTATTCCTACAAACTCTCTTGTTCGCTTTGGTGCGTATGTAAGCACAATTCTATCATTGCCCTCCTTCAACTCTTTAGGTTGCTTTATCGCTCGATCCTCTTGTAATATCTTCAGGATGTAATAAAGTCTATACTCAGCTTCAGGCGACGTGAAAGCCGTGTAAGAACTACTAGTTGTGTCAAGTCCAAATGATTTTCCTAAAAGGAAGTTGGCGGTTCCCGGATCCTCTCTCAGCCTGCAATTGTCCAAAATATGACGGCAATATGTATTGTATAGTATCTTCCTGGCTGCTGCAAAGCTCCTGTCTTCGTTTCGCATTGCATCAAGGGTTCGAAAGCTTATTCCTGCAAGGTTTATTAAACGCGTAGCCTCCTGCACTAAATATTGGGCTCTATAGGGAGATTGTTTACTCCTCATGTTCCTTATCACATAGCAATCTTTTATTTTATCATCTCCAACCTCCTCTAAAACATTAAGATAATGTTTCCGCAGCATAACAGCAACACGAGGGACTGCGGGTCTGCTATAGTTTTTTGTGGCATTTGCACCAATATCTTTAAATAATCGAACCACGGCGAAGTCTTCCTCCTTGTGAAAAACGATGTCACTCCATTTTAAGGTAACGATGTGCTTCGGTTCAAATCCACTGAGCATCAGCCCAACACCAACATTTACATCAGTAAGAGGCGTATTTAGCAATTTATACAATTTCTCAACCATGTATGCCTCTAGTTCCACAACCCTCATAGCTTTAGCCTTGTTGGCAGCACCTGTAGCGCGCCTTTTTACCGGTGCTTCCACTGGGTTTTTCCCTGCGCACACTCCATGTTCTATGCAATATTGCCAAAACACTCTCAACTCTTTTTTTTCATTGTCTCCAATGTTTAGTTCTGTACACCATCTGTTTATTTCGCCTTTCGAATAATCACTCATCGGTTTTGCAGGAAGTTTTGCACAGCAATTCCTAATTCGTTTAACATACTTTTCCCGTTCTTTTTCTGATGCCCTATTATGCTTCAGCGAAACGCATGCTGTAGCTTTAAGCTGCGCCGCTGTGTTCGGCGATATAGTATCAGGTCTGGCACATTGAGCTACCTGCGTCTGAATTAACTCTGCATTTTCTAAATACAGTCTCTCCGCAGCCTTTGCAACACATCTTTTTATTTCCGCTTCTGTTTCCAGTGTGCAATAAAAATCTGTCTCAACATTAAGTCGTCTGCTTGAATCGCTTCTTTGGCTTTCTGGGAGTTTATTTAATATTTCTTTTTTCACAATTCCTCTCTTTTTTAGTGTTGACCCTGTTCCTGAAATTGCACGTACTTTGCCTCGAATAGGATACCTACCGCTTTTTTGTCTATTTGCACTAAACTCAAAAATTGCTGACTGCAAGACATAACGCCCGGTTACTTTAGCTAGTGTTCCATCTTTTGTTTCGACTTTAAATACGCTTCCTGGATTATCCCAACCATTTTCTTCAGTCTTCTTCATATTCGCCCTCCAAATCTTTATCTTTTTCGTCTTGCAATTTTCCTACTATGTACGCGTACATTCTTCTGCCTCCATTTGTAATACTCCTGTCCACAAATTTAGGGGCCCCATCTCTAGGTATGTCCAGCATTATCACTTCACCAGCCTCCGTTGCAAGAGCATCGATCTTTACAAGAATACATTGTTCCGAAGTATTGCAAAGTCTCACTTCATCAAAAGGCACAATTTCTATGCTTTTCCCCTGCGACAGCGATATGGGTCTATGTTTAGGGCTTATACTGCTTTCTGGATACATATCATAGCGAGAGTTTTTTTGCGCAAGCATTTTAAAACTCTCCTCTGCAAGCGGGTTGTCCTTTTCAAATCTTTTCTTCAAATTTCTATGTCCTAGACAATAATCCAGTTCATCTTGGGTATAGCCACAGTAATTACGCCATATTGATGCTCTGTTTCTCCTACATATATGTGCCGCTATATCTCTAATAGGTTTACCGTCTGCGTTGTATTCAGGGTTAGTCTCCATATCAGCATAAGCCTCACGAAGATAGTCATCAGTACATCCTGCCTCCCTCAACTTTGTTCTTATCCAAGCAGACAGATCTGTATCGATTAGCGGAGTATCTTCCGTTAACTTTTCATGCCCTATTACATCGTTACACTTGCGTACCATAACTGTTCCCCATTCATCCAAAACAACACATCTGTACGAATCTTTTGATTTTAGTCGATCTATCCTCTTTCCTTTCTCTTCTTGAGATAGTATCTTTACTACCATGTATTCTCCATAATCAATATGCCATCCCGACCATGTTGCTGCCGCCTCTCCCGACCGTGCTCCTGCAGAGTCCATTAATATTGCTGCCCTTGCCATGTATGGCTCTTCGGCAATGGCCGCTTCTACAAGTTCTCTAAATTTTTTATGTATTATGAAAGGAAGTCTTTTAAGCTGCTCTGTTTTCTTTCTCCGCCTCTGTACATCACATCTCAGATCAATGGGAGGTAGGCTAGGTTCGTGGTATCTCATCTCTGAGTAAATTCGATCAGCATCATTCATGTGACTCACCGCAATAACTCGAGCTTCATCAATATCATCTTTCCTTTCCATCCTTTTCAAGGCAATTTGGGCTAATTCCTTTATGAGATCCTCTTTTTCTACTACGGTAAAGTCAGACTCAACTTCGCATTCCTGTATCTTAGGCAAAATATTACGATAAAAATAAACCACATAAGCTTTTTGCGTAGATCGAGCCCACGGGTAGATATTATGAGCATTATCTCTTCTTTTATCATCGATATCTGGCCCAAAAAGTTCAAGAAAAACCTTGACCATCAAGCTTTCAAATGAAAGCGTGTTTTTCCCGTTAGAAGACATGGCTTTATTTCTCTGAGAAAATTCAATTTTTTCCGTAATTTTGTTTACGACCACATTTTGTGCAAATTCAATATCCTCTTTGGTTTTTGCATTGTGGCGAATTGGTTGTATTCCATCAACACGTATTCCATCAATGGCATGGATAGCTGTACCTATTACAGTGATATTGTTATCTTTATTAGGCCAAGTAAGATGCACTCTTATACCTTCCAACCGCGTATCAACATCTTTTTTAGGCATATTGTTACCTCCGTTTTCTTTTCATTTTGTCAAGTTAAGTGCATCGCGATTGCATCTAAACTGTAAACTTACTGGATCCGGTTATATTGTTGAACGCATAATATCATTTTTAGCCTTGCAAGTCATCCGAAAATATGATTTGAAATTTATGATTTTGTGAAATGTCAATATCATAAATTGGATTATCTTTCGCTTCATCCTTTTTCATTGGTTTTCTTATAATTATGTGATATAATATATTTACGATACGAAAGGAAACAAAAATGAATGGAATTACAAATCTAGAGTTTTTATGCAAATCAGAAAACGAATATATCAACTATGGCGATTTCCAACTACCCATACCCGTTGGATGCATAACTCAAAGTATAGCATTACTTCCCGAACATGTATTAACACATATCAAGGGAAATATGCTTCTTATGAAATGTTCAATTATGGAAGCTCCCAAATTGAACCTAGAAACTCAGCATTTTTATAAAAAATACAACCAATGCCTTGGCATCGTGGATCAATTTTTTGAATCAATTTCTCTAGAAATTAAATCATTGGACAATACAGTTTATGCAAATTTGCTGTTTATTTTCCCTCTTGCTAGATCCATGATGGAACTTCACACTCATTATCATTTCCCGTTTTCCTTTGAAAGACTTCCTAAGTGGCGGCGCCAAGAATATTCAAATTATAAAGATTTACTAAAAGCCTCATTTAAATATTCTATTGAGGAAATTAAGTCGGACCCTTTTGGTACATTAAAAGACTGCTTTTTTACATCTGAAAAGAAGTTATCCCGCAACGAAGAAATCTTTCAAAACTTAGAGCTCTTTTACAATAGAATAGTCTGCCCACAAGCTTATGCTCTTGTTAGCTATAATAAAATGGAAGGATGTTTTAACGCAATCATACAATACATAGATCATATAGTCGAAACATGTGATGAAATACTTTTTTTGCAGAAAGCTGCTGCCATGTATATCCATACGAATGCAGATATATTAGAGCTATCAAAAGAATATAACTGGGACCAAGGTGAAATATTACTCTCCCAAAACTATAATGTTCCTTCAGTTAAATACCTTTTTCTATCTGAAATTAAGCACCTTAAAGAGAACAACTACTCTTTCAAAAAATGCGATCTTTGCGGAAAAACTTTTGTAACAAATCTAGCAAATGCAAAATACTGTACGTCTCCAAACCGTGATCACAATTATAAAACATGTGCGGAGGTTGCTGAAGTATTAAGTAAAAAGGCAGTTGACCCTATTTATAAACATTTCGATAAAAAACGTCGAGAATATAGAAATTGGATGAACAACCAACGAAAGCAATATCCAGATCTATTTAACTCAAATTATGCAAATGCTATTTTTGATGAAATGGACCATATCTATCAAAAGTGGGCAACAGCGATAAGTTCTGTCGTTTTTGACTATCAATTTGAAAAAATAGACTATGATTCTGCACTTGAACAAATAAAACTTCCTGGCATCGAGGACCGTTCTCCTCTTCTTGCCAAACTCAAGTACGATTTTAAACATCAATAAAGACCTCTCCCTACATAACAAAAAAGCTCTTCCCAGAGCCTTTTTTGTTATCAGCATATCGTCAACATGCCTGTTCCGCTTTGACAATGTCATATGGTTTATATACCGTTTTCCCGTTTAGAGCATAAATATTATCTGACAAAGAGCCTTCTTGCATTTTTTTATACGCTTCATCAAATATGTACAGTTTGCTATCCACCATATCAATAGCATGGAGAACCAGAGCCTCCGGAATTGCCGGCTGGGTTATTGCTCCATATTCCGGCAGACCATGGTGTGATGCTATCATATGCTCAAGCATTCTAATTCTTTCCATGTTAAAGCCATCTTTGGCTTTCTCCTCTATCATCATTATCCCGATAACTGCATGTCCAAGCAGTCTTCCATCCATAGTATACTCAGCACATCCTATAGCCGAAGTTTTCATTTCTTTTATCTTGCCTATATCGTGTAGTGCTGCTCCACAAATCAGCAGTTCCATATCGAGTTCAGGATATATATCTGCGAATTTTTGCGCCTGTTTAACCATAGTTAATGTATGATACAATAATCCGCCAATAACGTTATGATGTATCGTCTTAGCTGCAGAAGCCCTGATAAATGAATCTTTATTTTCTTTAAGCAGCGTTAGAGTTAATTCAGTAATCGATTTGTAAAGGTAATTTATTAAGCATTCGGTATTACTGCTTTCTACTATTTTTAATAGTTCGGAAAATGCTTCTTCCAAGTCTATCGGAGCCTTCATGGCAAAATCATCCACAGCTAATAACGAGCCTAAATATTTAACAGCATAGTTAACATTGTAGCTTTTACTGCCATTGTACATTGATATACTGATGCGCAGCCTGACGACCTTTTCAGGTTCAATGCCATTTCTTTTGAGTTCAGCAATGCTGCAGTTAAACTGTCTTGCTATTATTGTTGATTCACCATCACATATTGTCATTTCAACATAATTGGATGCATTCTTGGCGACCCTTTCATTCATCCCAAGCAAAAGTACATATGTCTCATACGTATGGCCTGATTCCATATCCTTAAATTTCATTATTTTGTCGTACATCTTCGCCCTCTCCTTTCATATCATTCATCATCAGGGATATTACCGAAATAATTTCCTTCGTCTCCATTGTCGGTTCATTCCCGAGCTCCAATTGTTCAATGAGCTGGCAGTTTACTTTCTTGAGCATTTCACGAATATGTTTTTGAACTTTTATATTTGGAATTGCTACTACTTCCTCATCTAGCAATCTCCTGATAATATAATCCTGTTTACTCATACCGGATAAATAAACAAGACTATTTATGCGTTCTTTTTCCACATTAGATTGCGTGAAAACGAGAGTTTTGCAGCGGTACCGATTATAGTTTTCTTTCTTGGTCATTTTAGTCTATCTCTTCTCCCCTACCCTTTTCTGTTAAAAGCAACAGATTGTTCATAACTTCATCATAATATGGTTTCAATGTCAAATATGCTTTCCTATTTTTCATGCAGCGAATTTGAGAATTATCTAATTTATTACGAATAAATTCTCTCTTGTTCTTCCCCTCCATATTTATGAGTTCCATAACCTTGTTGTATTGACATTCTGAAACCCTGACTCCAATAATAATATCTCGCCAGTTGCCGTGAATGTCTTTTGATTTCTCTGTCATGCTTGTCATCCTACCTCAATTCATTAAGTTTCTCAGACATCTGTTTTTGAACATCGGGAAACAAATGTGCATATCGATATGTTATTTCGATGCTTTCATGGCCTAAACGATTTGCTATGGCAACCGCACTATATCCCATATCAATTAAAAGCGAAACATGGCTATGGCGTAGATCATGAACCCTTATATGTTTAAGTCCCACTCGTTCTGCTCCTTTTGTCAAATGTTTTGAAAGATACCCCTTATTTACTGGGAAAAGGCGTTCCTTTTCTTTTGGAGAATATATCATCTTGCAGTATTCCTTTAACTCATCCCTCAAAAACTCCGGAATGGAAATTACTCTGTTGCTTTTATATGTCTTCGGGCTGGTAATAACATCTTTTCCTTTAATTCTGTGGAAAGTTTTCGAAATACTGATTGTCATTTTTTCAAAATCAATATCCGAAAGATTAAGCGCCAATAATTCTCCTTCTCTCATTCCGGTCCAGTAAAGGGTTTCAAAGCAGTAATAGGCAATAGGCTCGTCCATTATCTCCTCGGCAAAGGAAAGATACTCTTCCTTCGTCCAAAAGTTTAGTTCGATTTCCTTTTCCGACCCCATATTTCCAACCTTGGCTGCAGGATTCTCTTTAAATCCGAAGAATCTCACACCATAATTCATAATAGCACTTAACTGATTATGCAACGTCTTAAGGTATGATTTAGAAAAATGCTTTCCTGTCTTTGGGTCAACAAACCTGAGCATCTCGTTTTGCCATCTTATCACATCCGTTGTAGTAATCTCGGTTACTATTTTCTTTGCAAAATACGGCATAATTCTATTGTTTATAATATTATCCTTCGTAATTGTAGTACTCTGCTTAATCCGAGGATACATATCCTCTTTGTATCGGTTTACAAAATCCTCAAAAGTAACATTGACATCATCAGCTTTTTCAAGTTTAAAATTGTTTTCCCATTCAACTGCTTCACGTTTGGTCGGAAAACCTCTTTTACATATGTATTTTGTTTCACCCATCCAGTTCTTGTATTTAAATTTCACTGTCCAGGTTTTCTTATTTTCATCCTTATATGCAGGCATTTCATCACCCCCCCTACGATAAACTGCAGCCGTATACTTTTTCCTCGAAGTATGCTCTGCTTACCTTGCCGTGAATAATGATATAACCTCTTGATGATAGTTCATCGTTAAGGCCTCTGATAATTTTGTAGGCCTTAGAAATTGAGATATTCATATACGCTGCTACATCACTTGCATCTAAGAATCTTTTGTTTTCCATTTCAATCCCTCTCTTTCTTTTTTAGAAAACAAAAACCGTGCAGGTGTTGTCCCTACACGGTGAGATTCAAATTCTGCAAATGAATTCTATAGTAAGATATCCTTGAAATTGCATTTCAAAGATGATATACTTTTCTCGCGGCAATGTGAGGGTGCTTGTACCACCTGATATCATTCACAGTTGGAGGTGGCAGCCTCCTTCTGTGAGAGCCGTATTTTTATTTTCTTTTCTTAAGTTACTCTTATTATACACTATATGGTACCATATAGTCAAGCGTTTTTATTCAAAAAAATTAAAAAATATGGTACCATATTTTTTAATTTGTGTTATAATATTTGAAAAAGAAGTTAGGAGACACCACAGATGACCACCCAGGCGCAAAAGAATGCAAACCAAAAATATGAAACAGAAAAGGTGGAAAGTATCCGTTTCCGTGTCCCAAAGGGGAAACGTGCCAAGATACAAGAATGCGCAGCAAAAAACGGTGAATCTGTCAATGAAATGCTCAACAGATTAACCGATGAAGAAATTGAAAGGGTTGGACTTGAATAAAGACACTATTGCTCGATTATTCATTTACCAGCCTAAACTCATTGTTACTAATGATACATTCCAAAGAATCTCCGCAGCCTAATTGTTTGCATATAGAAGTTTCTCCTCTCTGCTAATAGCAGATAAGAAGTCTTCACTCAAGCTACCTGTCGTTACTAGATCAACTTGTACACCGAGTTCCCCCTCAATATCAAGCAAAAGTCCGGCGAGTGCAATACCACCAATAATGCTACCCTTATCAATTCTTAAATTCACATTACTATGTTCGTTTGCATCGCCTCGTGCATAAGATCCAAAAAGATAAATATTTTGGGCTCCATATTCTTTTCCATATTTGGCAACTGTCCTTTGGATGTCTTCTAATTTTAACATAGCCTGTCACTTCCTTATTTGATGTTTTTACTGTCACTTATCATCATAGGTGATTTTTTGCAATCCGCACAAATTCTTTCTTTCTTCATAAATCCATCCTCAAGTGCTGCTTCTAGCCATACTCTTTTCGCATCTAATGCATTCTGGGCTACTTCATCTAGCGTCTCACCGCAAGTTATGCAGCCTGGGAGCTCTGGGTAAAAAGCCACAAAGCCTCCTTCATCAGGATCCTCCACAATCTTCAATTCATAATCCTTATTCATATATTCATCTATCATTTTCATCTTCGCCCCCATTTGCAACCTTCTTGAAATGACGCAGGTCTTTTTCAGACAACTCGGAATATTCATTATCCTGCGTATCTTAAGACCTTCTTTGCTTCTCTTATTTTCTAGACATGATAAGCAGTTCAGAATATTTAATAAAATACTTCATCCGGAATATCAGGGAGATGAAACATTACCCATTCTAATAAATAGCAAAAAAAACGCACACTATACCGTAAGTCAAACCATGTTCCAATATCTCTACTCTGGAATGAATGAATTCCATTTCTATTCGATTTTATCTGTTTCAAATATTCCAATTCATCCTCTTTGAATAGTTCCAGCTCAGTGAATAACTGAACCAGTTCATCAAACATGATTTTTTGAACTTTGTGTTCATGAGTATGCTCTTTTATTGTGTCTTTAATGGCATTTTTTAACGAGCGCCCATGAGCCGCTTCAAGCATCCCATCTTCAACTAATTTCTGAATACATTCAACAATTGGCTCTTGTACTTGCTTCGCCTTGAAATCCTCCCATTGTTGCCATTTTGAGTTTTTATAATCATCCAAATAAAACGCTAAAAACATCTGCAATGTTGTTTCAGTCAAAGAACCTAAAAGAATCCAACTGTTGAGTTTTATAGCACTTTGAGGTTCTTTCGTTAAATCTTCATACTGATAATAAGCCCCTTCTTTTATTTGATTGGCTAATATTCCGGTAATACTTTTAAAACGTTCCATACATTCCGAAGTGATAAGTGTCTTGCTTTCTTCAATAGGTGAGAATTCAGTTGTCTCCAGCATAACTTTTGTAAATTTATTGCATGTTTTTACCAACAACCGCGAAAGTTCTTCCCATCCGCAATCCATTTTACCGTCCCATATACACTCATTCATACTTGATAATTCCTTTTTCAATAAGTTATTTTTTGTTAGTTCAAAAACATATAATCTTAGTCCTCCTGCAACGCTTCTTTATAAATACTCATTTTATGTAGAAATGATTCTTTGCCACCTTCTAAATAATTGATGATATGTTTTTTTATTCGCTTTTCACCCGGATATCCAGTAGTTTCAATCCAACCATGTTTATCATTAGATTTCAACACACAAATCTGATCCGCTTTAGCATTTGTCACAATTGTTGCGTTATGTGTAGCAATTATAATCTGCCGTTTTTCTTTTATGTTCCTCAGCTGTTTCACCAAATTTTTATAAATATACTGATTATCGAGATTGTCTTCTGGTTGATCAATTATCAGTGGTCGATAATCACCAGAGAAATCGCTATACCCAAGAATAAAGGCAAGCATTGCAACAACCTTCTGACCAAGAGATAATTCCCCTACTGGCTTAAAATGAGCAGGCAAGTTCTCTCCTTCTTTATTGTTTATGTTAAATTCGAGCGTAAATTGTTCCGAGTTAGAAATAAATTTTGACACATATTCAAGTATTTGTTCAACATTATTTGGGGTAATTAAGCTCGAAAAAATATCTTTTATAATATTGTCACACTCATTCTCATCCAATTTTGTAATATTATCTTCAATCATTGCTTGCGACATTGGTGTGCAATATTCGAGGATATTCTCATATTTTCCAGCGATATCACTATCTAAATTTACGACCATTCTTAGAAAATCCCATAAGCCTATTTTGAAATATAAAGCCAATAGATAATCTTCTATTTTTTTCATTTCAAGATTTTTATAGTTA
Source organism: uncultured Lachnospiraceae bacterium (assembly GCA_945868485.1). Classification (GTDB taxonomy): domain Bacteria; phylum Bacillota; class Clostridia; order Lachnospirales; family Lachnospiraceae; genus Suilimivivens. The sequence continues at coordinate 11,291 of CAMBLS010000006.1, forward strand.
AACCATTTCTTTTTATGCTGCGAATCTGCAAGCCATTCCAACACCGGGGGCTCTATATAGGCTTTGTTCTGGGAGTAATTAATCCGCAACACACCACTTTGATGATTGTTGAACGATTGAATTATGCCAAATACTTCTTGCTTTCTCTTTTCCATAATATCTGTTATGTCTTTTACCATTCTCTTTAACCCTGAAACGGTTCTTGCTTTAACCGCATTACGTGGATCAGATATGGTTTCATTGCAAAACATGATATCATAAATAAATTTGGTAATATCTTCACTTCCCGCCGTATTTACAAGCTCATTTATCGAATAACGTGTATCATAAAGTTTTTTCAGTCGTTCACCCTTTTTTGTGATGAGCTCTATTCTCCAAGCGTTATCAATATGCACTACTTTATAGACATTAACATTACGCTGTAAGGTAATCCAACGAATTTCCTCGGGATTATAATAATATCTATATCCATATTTGTTCTCTGGATTTTGACCAAAATGAGTTAATATGTCTTCTGTATCCGTTTCCGGCGTACGAAGTTCGACTAGATATTCGTCACCGCTATGTTGATAAAGAATCCAAACATTCCCATGTTTACAGATAAACTCCAATTTTTTCTTGGATGTGCATCTCTGGCTTAACACATATTCCATTACTTCTAGTATTGTGCTCTTCCCTGTTCCTCTTCCCCCTATAAGACAATTTAGAGCGGGAGAAAACCTCATCACAAAAGCCTCTTGGCTTTGTCCAAACAAAAAACCTTCTTCTCTGTTTTCAATGTAGATCCCTTCGATATATGTTGTTGGCTCCGGTATATAGCTTAAACTGATTGCAATGTCGTAATCTGCCAAAGCTTCTTGGATTGCCTTAAAAGTACATTTTCTTCCTTTAATCCAAAAATTTTTTTCTTTGACTTCATCAATTGTATGTGCATCATTGTCCAAGATAAACTTCACATCTCTGTTAAAAGGTGAAATGCGGCTTAGAGTTGCATCCATAGATTCCAAACTTGAAATGCCAACAATATTCTGTTTTGTTAATAGCTTTTGCTTATATGCTCCACTTAGATAGTTCTTAGTGAATATGTAGGAAGAATTGATATGTGCAACATAAGCAACTCCACCAATTTCATTAATAAAATCCAAAACTTCCAAAGAGCTTTTAAATGTTCCTTCCTCTATGTGTATCAGATTTTCATCTATCCAACTTTCAATCTTTCTCCTTGTTTGCTCATCGTCTTCAAATAACCCAACTACGTGATTTTTATCAGCACAGGAAATTTCTATTCCCATAATTACTTCTGGATAAACTCCTACCTTGTATTGTTTTATTGATTGGATAGCACTCTTTAATTTATCAACTCCGCAAATCGTATTATGATCTGTTACTGTTACTATTTTAATCTCATTTTCAATAAGTGCATTTGCAAGAAGCAAATACGATAGCCATTCCTTGCAACTTTCATATTTTTCTGGATACTCTAAACTCTCAAGTTCAATTTCTCTGGGAAAGACTCTGTTTTCAAGGCATAAATTATATACCTCATTGTCAGACGCACATTTGTATTGTTCTTTACTCCAATTTGATACTAATTTGTAATCATATGATGCAGGGGTATGAACATGGAAACAAGTCTTCTGATATGTTCCATATTTTATCTTTGCGTTCTTTATCGTCTCATATGCTTTTTTAATATCAGCTTCTGGTTTTTTCAGTTTTTTTCCCATAGTATCTCCTGTTTGTTGTTCACTTGTATACCTTTCTCACCGTCTTTTGAGTTGAGATACTCTCCACTCTCCTGATAGTTCTCATGTTCTAAGGCCCTTGTTCTATAAGCTTCCTGACTTTTTCAACCTCTTTCCTAAGCCAGTGCTGATTGTACTCGTTTTCCATCGAATAAATTTTCCCGAGCATCTCGGTGTCTTCTTCATCGCGTGGCTGTGGTTCTATGCCTAAGTCTGCAAAAAGCTTTTCTGCAGGAATGGTTTTTCCTTCTTCAGCTTCTTTTGCCGCCTCTTCTAATTCCAAGCGTTCCTTTTCGATGTCCTCTTGGGAGTATCCGAAAAAAGTCATTTCGTAAATTATCTGCGCCAAAACATCATTGATATTCTTCATTGTCGACTCCGTTTCGGCGATGCAATATCCCATTATCTCGTCAAAATCCGTCAATACCCAGCTGTAAGTCTGCGTATTGTCGCATTTCAAAATATCTGATTCAAAACAGAGGACTGTTTCCGGATTTTTCATATCTCTGCCATATGCCTTATGGCAAAAGAAGATTCCCTGTTCATCACCACCAAGAGACTTTGGTTCTATTGATTTAAGCTGTTCTATGAATTCATAAAACCGTTTATGGAAAGCATCTTTTATCGCTGAAACCGTTTTTTCAGAGTTAATATATCTTTCGTATTCGATTGGATACTCGTAAAAATATGTATCCGCCAGTTTTTCAATATCTGTTTCTATTATCCATTCCTGAACTGTTTTCATCTCGTCCCCCATTTTGACTTATAGCATATAAGGATAGCCTTGAACATGAACATTAACATTATAGTTTAAATTATACAACAGGTTAGTGTTTCTAACAAGTATCATGAGAAAGACCCGGAAAGTACTCCGGGTCCATCTTGCCTCAATATACATATCAATATCATTAACAATAATCTCGAATATCTGACGGGAGTATCTGTCCAGACTGAACCCCTTCAGTTTCTCGACAGCTTTCTCATCAACCATTTCAAGGTGGCAGATACGCTCCGCTCTGAATGTAGATACATTATCATGCTTGTCGGAATATCCTACAACATAGTTGAAGTCATCATTCCAGAATATAGCATATGGACTTAATGTATATATCTCTACACCGTTTCGCAGTTTTTTCTTTTCTGGTGTATAGTCGTAGTACTGAAAAAAACTTTCCTCTTACTGGTTATTGCCTTGTTAAGGGCATCAACCGTATAAAGAAGACTTTCATTCCTAGATTTGATTCTGTTCGTAGCACATATGTTACGCTTAAGATCATCTCTGTCATGAACACTCACAGGTTTCATCATTTTCTTTGAAATGACCTGGCTCATCTTCTGAGTAATGAACCTTTCCTATCGATTTACTCCGTATTTATTCGGTAGATATTTCTTTATCCGCAAAATTCATCATGGAAAAAATCTTTTAAATACTCAAACCAGTTCCTCAAACACCTTTGAAAAGAGCAATTGTGTGAAAATTTGTTCAACTTGTTTCGCTATATTTTTAGAGATGATATGCGTTCCCAACTCAATATTGCCTTGCTGACCATGGTATGAAAGATTAGCTGACGTGATTAGAGTTTCTTCTTGGTCCACTGATATTACCTTTGCATGTAAGGCCGACATTGAATCAGACCGCTTTGGATAATTATATATCTTCAAGAATTTGCCCCTATATGAGTACAATCTTTCAAAGCATTTCTGACTTTCAATATCATTTACATAGAACTTTATCAGCACGCCTTGCTGACTTTTCCGAATAATACAGTCAACCATATCGCTAAAATAATCCGACACTGAATATCCTGTAATCAGGATGCTCTTGTTTGCCTTGCTTAACATTTCATCCACTACCACTTTTGTTACTTCGCTACGTATTGCAAATGAAGGTGGCGCTGTTACAACAACAGCTACTGAATCTTGTTTTTGGTTAAAAGCTGCACAAACTAGTTTATGGATTTCTCTCGCTTCTTCTCGCGACAAAGAAGGGTATCTTCGCTGTATTTTAGATACCGCATCCTCTGTATTTGACAGTGCATCATTTGATATTTGATTAAGCAAAATATCTAAGCTTATGTTTCCAGTTGACATAGTTCTTCCACCAAAGTCTTGAAATACGATTGCTTTTCTCTACCATCAATTGGCACAATTAGTCCTCGATCAAGCATACGGTTCCCATTTTCGCATGCAGTTTCCGAAATCATACAACAAGAATGACATGCTGCACCATTTGAATTGTTCCCAGCCGGAATGGTATTTAAGCATTCTGGATCATTTGTACACACTAATGCTTCTTGAAATGCATCTCTCATTAAAACAATTAGCTGATCAATATTTCCCAATTCCACAAGCCCGCCAAGAGATCCCTCTTTATCAGCGCTACCGGTATACAGTAGGATACCCGACATATCATCACCGAAGTAAATCCTTTCGCGAATTGCAGAAGAAGAGTATCCAGAAGCCATTGACATTTGCTTAATCAACAAATGTGCAAAAGTGTGCATCAATACATAGCGAGCGTCCCTGAAAACTGTGATTGTCCATCCTTTAGATTCACAAAATTCCTTATAACACTGAGCATACTTCCGTGATAAAGCAGAAAGATCCGAGTCTCGCAGCCAAGAGTCAATGTTTTTTTTGTTAAATTCAATGAAAACGCCTTCGCCATGTACCTCTGCAGCAGGAAGCCATTTTTCACTTTTTCCTTTGTTGAGATAAACAATATTGGTTTGTTCATCTGCATCAGGGTCCGGTGCATCCACACGTGTAAATCCGAGTAACACGCGTACTTCTCGCAAACGAGTAATTCGAATAACTCGTTTGAAATACGGTAACAAATAATCCGGAAGCGGATCTTCTTCCGCCTTGAAATGTCTTTTGTTTGAAGCATACAAAGGATCTGCATGGTGCGTAATTGCGTTGTACTCCATTTGCTTAATCTCAGTGAATTCTTTAATATTTTGCCGTCTTCTTAAGAGAGCCGCATCAAATTCTTCTCTGGAAAAAGCACTGAAATATTTCTGATAAACCTTATCCAACCCTAATTCGCCAAAGTCTTCTTCATAACTGTCAATCAAGCGCAGATGCTCATCAATAAGATTGTAGAGCGGATTGATCCAAGGCGGAATCGATATCGCACTTCTCATGACAGGAAAATAAACATTAGAAGCACCTCGCTGTGAAGGAATCATTTCCCTTTTGCATTTTTCATTCTTATGATTCGGCCTGAATGGATGGTGACCTGTACACATCATTCCTTCAAAGTTTTCTCTTTGAGTCGCACCACTCATGCTACGCTTTGCTCCACAAGAGCACTCCACCCACATATCAGCAAGGGTTGATGTATTGCCGGTCGAATACATCCTCAAGGTACCGTTGCAAGTTGTCTGACCATTATGTACCCACCAATGCCACGGAAAATCATTCATATGGCCATCTTCACATATAGTAATGAAACGAGAAGGATAGGCTTGTTTATGGCAAGAAGGACAAGTTACCCCAAATCTTAAATATCTGTCCAAATCAAATTGATCGCGGACATCGAAAATTCTTCCGCACTTTACATTTGAACAGACATGCGTATATGGGAAAGAAATCACAGGGACGTCTCCACTGTACGATGTTCTAGGCATGTAAAAGCAATCAACATTTAGATAAGATGCCAATCGTCCATCAATGATTCTTTTGCCTTTTTCTTTCCAATAGTTCAAATCAAGGACCGTTACAGAATCTTTTACTGCATCAACAATTGCACCGGGTCCGAATGTCGTAATCAACTGATTAGGACGAATTTCACCTAATTTATTATTATCAAACATTGGCGTTTAATCCTCCGTATAGTAATACATATTCGCTGCACTTTCTACCTCTCTCATCGAGCGCAGAGTCGCTTTTTCAGTGTCAGTGCAAACTTCACCGTAGCTGTTCATCAAACGATTGTACTTTTCGGTGTTAAATACATAGTACTTTAGATCTTTGGGTTGAGATGCTAACAGCTTCCAACTACCAACAAATTCATCAATTTCATGTTCTACATCATACTTCGCTGCAGGTTTCACAATCTTTAACCTTTCCATAATAAGGCTCTTGATTTCAACAAGTTGCTGATCTGTTAATTGATCAATTGCTGCTGCCCCATCATTATTTGCCATATTGGGATATCGCAAACGAATGGCTGAAATAATCAAGGCATGCAAAACACGATCTCTTGCTCTGGCAGAGAAAGGAGTTGCAGTTGTACCTTCTACGAAACGATAAAGCTGTGAATGATAACCAGTAAAGTTTTCATAGTGAGACAAATCTCGAGGTCTGTACGGGTTATATAATGTTACCACTAAGCCAGGGAAAGAACGACCAATACGGCTAGTAGCTTGGATATATTCAGAATTCTGTTTCGGTTGACCTGTGACAACCATTAAACCCAATCTGTCTACGTCCATACCAACTGCAATCATATTTGTCGCTACTGCAGTATCCAAACAATCCCTCGAAGTGTATGGTAATTCGAGCTGGTTCAGTTTCTTTGGAATATCATAAGATGACATTCTTGAAGTTATTTCTTCTTTTCTATTAAGGAAACGCTGCTTTACCATACCATATTTTTTCTTGATACGCTGAATTCTGTCAGGAATGTCGTCTTGGAGCAGACGTACTGCACCACCAAGTTCTCGAATACTATTGTAGTAGCCAACGAGAGTATAGTATGGGTCAATGAATTCTTGATATGTCTCTTCTTGAGAGAGTGAATATGAGCTCTGTAAAAGGATTGCATATACGCGAAGCAAAGCTGTCTTCACAGATTGTCCAGGAGCACATACACCTACATATCTTCTGAACGGCTCAGCATCTACGGGTACTTCTCTTATGAAAAAGCTATCGCCTATTTCAAAGCCGTTAGGCGGAAATTGAGCTGTCACTTTTCTTCCATATAGACACTTGGTTTGTTCTGCGGCATTCTTAATTGTTGCTGTCGATACTACATATTTAGGTTTGATTTTCTTATCTCCAACCGAATATGTGCAAAGGTCTTCAATTATTGTTTCATAAGCGCCATATATAGTGCCCAAAGGACCTGTGATAAGATGAAGCTCGTCTTGAATTATTAACTCTGGTGGAAGAAACGGTCTTATTTGTGTCAGTGAAGAGGCAGGTAATTCGTCGGTTTTATTATGCCTACTATGATCTACGCCAATTGCAACATATCCATCACGGCTGCAAAGTCTATCAACACGACCAAACAGAGCATTTGTATTAACGTCCCATGGAAGACGTGCAAATTTATCTACTGTAGATAGAATAATTGTGGGACACTTCGCATATATTTCTTCATCAACCAGATATACCGGAATTTTCATCTTTTTCCTAGGATTGTACTTATAGAACATGCATGTCGGATCTGAGCAATAGATGCTAACAGACTTTGTTGGGATATCAATGTAAAAGTTTTCTTCCTTAAGAGGTTTTCCGCAAAACGGACAAATTAGAAGTTGCTTGTAAATCAAATTTTTTTTACTTCTAGCATTCCGCGTTTTTTGAGGGTCTTCTGGATTTTCCTTCAACTCTTCAAAAGTATTTGGCGTAACACCGCCGCCAACCCAGAAACCAATACTGATAGGTTCTTTTCCGTACCTTGGATATTCCTTGTCGCGTATCATTTCAGCAGCGATAACCATCTTGGTGATACGGTCTCTCTGTTGTGTGGTAAGCAAACGCAATGTATATCGCAAAATAGCAGTTACTCCACCGTCTCTATTGAAATCATCGTCTTCTTTTGCCCGTAGTCTTCTGTTAGCTATTACGAACGCCATGAGACCAAGATACGCTTCCGTTTTACCGCCACCAGTTGGGAAGTATAACAAATCCACGATCTCTCGCTCATTATCGTCAGGTTCCACCATTGCTTTTAGATTCAAAAGAATAAAAGCAATCTGGAACGGTCTCCATCCAAAGTCGTTTTCAGGTTTTCTTGGATCTACAAAATCCTTGAAATTACATTCGATTCCTGCCCCATGCCTTTTGGAATAATTCATAATATTCCTTTGCAAAATCATTGCGCGGTTCATAAAACAGAATGCATCAAAAGCTATATCATCATCAATCAAGAGCCGAATGCCTGATCGTATTCTGCTTAAAGCGCCTTCACATTTTTCAACAACAGCATCACCAATTTCGTTTTTGAATTGAATATTGGACATTTTGGCATCATGAATCAGAGTATCCTTAATCCATGTTTCATAAGAATCAGCTAACACATTCAATCGTTCTATAATTTCTTCCTTTTTCTTCGAAACAGATAGAGTGCGCATTGAAAAATAAAATGGATCAAAACCTTCCAATGCGGCGCTGACGCTAGGAAATTCATATTCAGGAATAAAAGAAGATAATATTTCAGAGGCACGTCCTCTTTCATTTGCATTCCAAGTTGCAGCACAACCACGTCCACGCCCCAAAATGGGGCGCTGAGCAAAATAAAATTCATCAACTGCAAGTATCTTTCTACAAATATGTTCTGCGACGAAAATATCTGAGTTATCTGGTGAATAAGCGCGCAAATTAACCTGAAACATCATCCCCACAATATCATTCTCAGAGTTTTGGCGTCGATTGATAATATATGCAGTAACTAAATTATACCCTTGCTTCAATCCTATTTTTGAAATATGTAGAACTACATTCGAATCACAAGCCAAAGAATATTCTTTACTTTTACTAAATGATTGAAGATCAACTGTGATTGTTTCTTTCTGTGGATATCGAGTATATGTGTTAGCACTTATTTCTTTCCCATCTTTGTTTTTCGTTTTTTCCGTCGATTTGGTATAGTCGCCCCATTTCACATCAACACAAAAACTACTCGTTATATTTTCTAGATAGAAGCTTATTCCAATAGATGACGGAGTCTTGAAACGATTTGCGGTAACAGGCTCGTTATCATCATCTTCGCCTGCAGTGTAATCTGCAACTCCTTCAAAAGATGTATCTCCATCTACCTCAATCTCATTTGATCCAGCTTCGTCGTTTGTTTGAGGTGCAAGCATACCAACAATATACTCAAATCGAGGATTTTGATTCAGTATTTCATTTTCACAACTTGGACCCAATAAATCAGTTTTCAGCATTTCTATAATATGTTGGCGAACCTCAGCATATTTGAATCTATCTGCCATTTGGTACCTCCCATCAAAATTTCAATACTATATTGATTAGAAGAATAGGCCTTATTTCTTGAGACGTATTAAATCTCTCGATTTCAGCCTTTGCGTCATCTTCAATCTCTTTTATCCGTTTAGGCAATTCTCTTTGAAGCTTATCCATTTTTTTCTTTGCATCGGCAGTCTTTTTTCGAATATCTTTCTTTTCTAAGTAATCTGTTGCAATTAGCTCTGCAGATATCAAATCTTCAACTTCCTTTTTTGCTTCTGCAAGCTCGACTTGAAGCTGTTCTTTCTGCACATCAACCCAGTTTTCAATCTTCTTCTGGTTATATGCGATGATTGGTGCAACCGTTTTATCGTGTTGGCTCTTTACTTCAGCTGTCAGTCGATTATAAATCCGTATATAATTAGCCTGTTCGGTTTCAGTGGGCTTGAAGAAACGAATATCATCGTCATTAGCCTCTTCCAATGCAGAAACAATATCACCTTCCGAAAAATCTATGTATTCACCATCTTCATCACAAAGTAGCAACACAGGAAATAGTAATTTAGTGTTATCCATAAAAGCACCCAAAAATAAGGTGCCATGTGATCCAAATACTCTTTCTCCCCAGTTATCAATTCGCCAGTAATACAACTGACGATCCATTTCCGGTTCGTCAAACTGATTCCAGTACTCAACATCTCGAAAGTACTTATCAATGTCTGCTTTTGTCTTGTCTAAAGCTTCTTCCTTAGCTTCGCTACTTTCTGAAAGAAGAATGGAACGAAGTTCCGCGGCTTTGGCATTGATTCTTGTATCGAGTTGTCTATTCAATTTATCAAAAGCATTTTTGATTTCGTTTACAGTTCCGCAACTTTGGTATATTGAAAGAATTCGTTTCTCAAAACTTATTCCAGACTCCAATGCGCCAAGTGCCATATCAGAAGCTCCAAAAACACCATCAAACAATTCAAACTTATGTGAAAGGATCTCATATACCCTTCGATCTGCCTCATTGTCAGTATTCAAAAGATTGATAGCAACTACATCATGCGTTTGTCCATAACGGTGGCAACGACCAATTCGCTGCTCTATTTTTTGAGGATTCCAAGGCAGATCATAATTGATTATAGTATTGCAAAACTGCAAGTTAAGACCTTCTGAACCTGCATCCGTTACAATAAGAATCTTTGCGTGGTTCTTAAAGAAATCAACTATCGCGTGCTTATACTCTACATTTCGGCCATAATTCGTTTTTCCATAGTTTTTGACCTGCCAAATGCGAAATATTTCTTTAGTCATTTCATCGTCAAAATCCCCGTTAAAAAGAAGAATATCATCCTCGCTGTATCCGGATTTTCTCAACTCAGAGGCGATATACTTTTGAGTCCGTTTTGACTCAGTAAAGATAACTGCCTTTTCTTGTAGCCCCTCCTCAATCTGATGAGAAAACGCCGATGATAAAGCTTCTTTAAGGGCTGCAATCTTTGCATTAAGTTGGATGCCTCTAGCAATTTCAAGGATTTCGAGTACAAGATCAAGCTCATCTTGGATCTCCTGCTTTTGAATAATTGTATCTTCGTCATCGATTTCTTCAAATCCAGATTCATCAATTTCGTCTTCAACAAAATCCCAGAATAAATCAAAACCATCCTGAGCATTTGCCGATTTGGTTCCTTCGTAAAGCTTTTCCAATCGTTTTTGCAATACTTCAAATGTTTCGATTAGAGCAAAACTGGATGAAGCCAGCAATTTGCGCACAACGAGAATAATCAAACTTCTGTTTGCAGTTGGAATTGAATACAGATTGTCTCTTTTGAGAAAAGTATTCACAGCATCATATAAATTCTGTTCTTCTTGGCTAAGATGGAAGTCAACTGTGATGCATGTTCTTTTGCTAAAAGCCATATACTTTCCCACATCTTTACGTAGTGTACGGTAAAGTACTGGAAGAAGTTCATGCTTTAGTTCCTCGTAATCGCCACCTTCAACAAACCGTCTGATAAAACTTTTTTCGGATCCAAAAATACGTGGATCGATAAAAGATACTAATCCATGAATGTCGGTAAGGGAGTTCTGTAATGGAGTCGCTGTTAGAAGAATCTTCGGAATACCTTTTGTGAGTTCGTAAAGATTCTTGGCTCGTTTAGTACCATGAAACACATTTCTAAGATTATGTGCTTCATCAATGATTATGAAATCCCACTTTACCCGCGGAAATCGCTTTATCAACTTTGAAGAATAATCATAAGAGCATATTACAATACTAACCTCCTCACGATTTTCAAGACGCCTCTGGATGTATTCGCGATTATGTTCAACTGTATATCGTTCTAAAATCATTGATTGGCGTCCAAATTTGTCCATAAGCTCGACTTCCCACTGTTTCCTCAATGTAGCTGGAAGGGATATCAGAACTTTCTTTGCTCCGGAGTCTAAAACATAATTCAGAACTAATCCAGCCTCGATTGTTTTACCCAAACCTACTTCATCGGCAAGAATAATACCCCCGGTCTTTAAAGCTTGAATGGCAGCACAAAACGCATTAATCTGATGCGGGTTCGGCTCAATATTTGCGTTTAGCAAACACTTGTATGGAACATCAGCCAACTGTTGCTTTTTGTACCAGCTATACTGCTCTAGCAAGAGATTACTTTCCATCTGCATCCTCCCGACTCAGTTCTTTAGCTATACCTTCCGCTATTCCCTTTGCCATAAGTATAGGAACAGCATTACCAATCTGAACAAACTGGGCAGTTCTCGGTCCTTCAAAATAATAATCATCAGGAAATGATTGTATGCGTGCGGCTTCTCGAACGGTTATCGAACGATGCTGTTTGATATCTGGATGAATAAAGTAATGCCCATCCTTTGAAATGTGAGCGAGCATTGTATGGCAATAAGCCTCATCACCTTCAATAACCTTGAATCGATCTAAAAAAGACTTTCTGTTTTTGTGAGTCTTCAATTCCTCCGGAAGATCGTTGTAATTCAATCGCTTATGGCCATCACTCCACAATTCAATGGCTCGTTTATAAATTTCGATATCGCGTGGCTGGTTAGGTCTTGCACAATGATGCGTTAACACATCCGTTTCTTTGCGAATACCAGTTTCCCTCAAGTAATTACTGAATCTTATTGTACTGTACTCGGCAGATTGTTCTCCAGGGTGAAGAGGGGCTAAATCACTAAGGATATCATTTACGATTGCATTTGCTTCTTTCCTCTCAAATTCAGGATATGAAAAACAGCTATTCCGAAGCCATCCAACGATAATCATTCGTCTTCGATTCTGCAAAACACCGAAATCCTTGGAATTTTGCTCGTGACATTCTATTTCATATCCTACTGAGCGCAATGCCTCTTGGACTTTCATCCATGTTGAACCACTATTTGCCGAAAGAATTCCCATTACGTTCTCGAACACAAACATCTTTGGCTTATACTTTTCTAGGAATCGTGCATAGAGCTTGTAAAGATCATTCCTGGGATCTTCGGCCATTGGTTTCTCCATATGACTACTCTGTGCCCTTCCTACCAAGGAATATGCCTGACATGGAGGACCGCCAATAATAACATCCACTTTGTCGATTCCTCTTTGCTCAAGAAGTTCATCGATGGTATTAAACAAGCTCGGAAGCGTACCGTCGGACATTGTTTCGCAGCATACAGACTTAAGAAGTTCCTCTGGAATATGCTTTAGAAACTCATCGCGAGGTAGTTTCCCCCGTATATAATCGTTATAGATGTTAAGTTTTCCGTGCTCCTTAAGATAGTAATATCCTGTTCTGGTCTCTAAGGTTTGTGCGGCAAATTGATTCATTTCCACATGCGCTACTGGTGAAAATCCCGCTTGTATGAATCCCTCAGATAATCCTCCGGCTCCTGCAAATAGGTCTATAAAATTGTAAGAAGCCTTCGTAGCACGTATATGTTCCATTGTCAATTACCTACCTAACTGCTGTTTAATTAAATGTGCCATCTGTTTCGAATATATGATCAAGCTCATCTGTATTGATTGCCGCAAGCACCTTATTCCTAATCAATCCCTTTGCCAAATCAAGACGTCTGAAGCAATTGTTTCCTGCAGCATCTTTTCCCATTCGAATTAATTGTATTCTGCCAATTCGTGTTTCCTGAGATGCATAGTGTGCAAGTCCTTTTGCTTTTCCAAGATTATCCTTAAAATCAGGATTGTGAGGCTCCAAAATATCTACAATATATCCCAACTGATCATCCTTGCGGATGATAAGGAAGTCAGGGTACATTTCTTTGCATTTGCCTTCCATTTCGTATGGAATACGCAGAGACCAAGATTGGCGAGAAGAATTACGTAGCCAGCATACATAATCCAGCCGTTTCTGTTCTTCTTTAAGAACACCCATCTCCCAGCTATTTAGCTTAATCTTTGCAATACCTTCTGCATTTGCAAAAAGATGATCATGGAACTCAGTGCCCCCGGATTCAATTTTCGCACTTATGGTCGCAGGAAGTGTAAAGTTATGCTTACTGATTTCATCACCATCGGCAACAATATCGCTGTACTGTTTTTTACATTTTTCAGGCTTTGCCGCAATGTACATACGGTATTGATCATTTAATTCATGGAATTTCTTTTCTGCATACTGGTTCAAATCCGCAATACATTCACTATCAAAAGCAAAGAGAATACAGTCAATCTTAAATGCATTCGGATTATTAAAGTCAATGTACTTCCGACCGTAAGCCAAGTGGAAGCCACATCCGCCCATCTTGGCATCGGCAGCACGAAGCTGACGATCCAAGTCTGTTTCTGATGTTGCAAACAAATCAATTAAGTCCTCAGTTTGAATTGCTTCGCCGAACACATCAAAGATTTGAACAGAAAGCTTCATTTCCATGACCTGCTTCATCAACTCATCGTATTTACCTTCTTTATGAAGGCGATTAACATATTTATGAATGAGTTCAGCAACATCATTCTTTACATCATCAATAGCAGTGATGCAAATGTTATATTGCGTAAGCAAACCGGCTAAACTCATCAAAGACTTAATGTAGCTATTAATTCGAATTGCACGAACCAAATATGTCAAGTAACCTTGTTCATTAATGAACTTAGTAATTCCTTCTCGATCAATAGTAGGAAGCAAGGACATCTGAGGAACCACAGGTATCAGTTCAGGCTTAGTATTCTGAGAAGGTGATGAACCATTTGAGGTAGAAACGGCATCTTCTTGTTTAACAACCGCTGCCTCGCTTGATGGATTTTCGCTGCTTGCTTCCTGCGCTTTTGTCACAGAGGACGATACTTGTGCAGTTGTTGCTGTATTTGCAGAATCAGATGCGGTTACTGCACCTTGCATCGGCATTGTAACTAGAGACGGATTGACATTAGCTGTTGAAGCTGAAACCGTTGCAGGTTTCATTGTATGATCTATTTGAAAGCCGTTCTGATATTCAAAAATACTTATCTGTCCAGGCGTCTGATGAACAGTTCTCTTTCTGCTTGTATGTACCGTCCATATGTCATAGGTCTGTTCTTCCATGGATTCGCCTTCCACAACAGTAGGGATTTCCCCACCTTCAGTAGCCTGAAGTTCGTCTATAACTTTCTGAACCGTATCTCTATTGAAATAAGGTAAGAATAAACGTACGTCGTTCAAGAAATCGTCAACCATAACATGACACTGCAGGGGAGTACGAACCATTCGCCCAAGCAACTGGGCAATATATGTTGCATCTTCAGCTCGCCGGAAGGACATCATTGTTTCTGCACGAGGGCAATCCCAACCGGTGGAAAGATTTTCTTTGAACAGGACCACACGAATTCGTCTGTCATCTGCAATTTCAGAAGGCTCTACATGGGGAACATTGAGCCCGTGGATTATCAAAGAACCGGTCGATCCAAAGGTATGAACCACTTCGTGCTCTTTGAATGTACCACCCATTCGCTCTTCTATTTTAGCAATAACATCATCTAAATCAGTGTCAGAAACCTTTTTGCCAGAACCGGCACAAACTTGAATCACGAACACAGGATTTACATTGGTGTAATGCTGCTCATAGGTATATTGATACCAGTGTTTGCACTTTTCCACCCATTCATCAGTCGCTGCTTGAAGCACGGCCATATCGCTATGCTTGGTCGGATCTTCAGGATAAGTGATGACAATACGATCTTTAAGCAAACCAGACTGACGAACCTGAGCGGGAGAAATTATTACTTTATGCAAAGTGGAGTTTGTCCCCTTACCAACGAGAGCATCAAAACGCTCTGCGGTTGCACTCATACCGATAACAACCGGAACCGGAGAAAGGTTATGCTCTGGGCTTCCTTTAATAAACCTCTGCATAATAGTGGTAGCAGTTCCGGCTTGGCGTCCCTGCATACCACGATGCGCTTCATCGATAATGAAATACAGGCGGTCCGATTTTAATCTCGCAGTATTCTCAATAGTCTCCCAGATAGTGTATTGACGTGTATCGGAATGACGGCCCAAGTTACCGGCTTTGCCGAGTTTCTGTGTATTCAAAAAGTAAATGTGTCCATCTTCCAAGACTTCCATATCAAAGGACTCATCTGAAATCACGACACACTGATCCAATCGAATCTTGTCAGCTTTCAACTCTATTTTTTGCTTTGATTGCTCGTTCAACTGAGGTGAATCAGAAAGCCAAACAAAGATTGCGTCCTGTTGCTCTGTAAACTGCTCAGATCCGAAAAAGATATCTTCAATCAAAGCAGACATAATAATTGTTTTGCCTGAACCCGTTGGTGCCTGTAAAGAAACCACCTGAGGAATTCTCAGCATACGATAATTATTAAGTGCCATTGCTATGCGAAAACGCAGATCATTGACAGCTTGTTTTTGGAAAGAAAATAATTCACATATCATAATTAGTTCCTCCCTCTATTCAGTCGGAAGTGATCCAAGTAGTCCCTATAGAGTTGATAGGAATTATCTACATTGAGGTTATTTGCCATAGAGCGGTAATTTACTTCGTAGTCTGTTGTTAAGAAAATGGTTCTAATTTCAGGATAACTTATAAGTTCTTCTGAAAAAAGTGTAAAAGACTGCTCGTTATTCAAAACGGCGAAACCGTTTTTGGGGAAAAACACCATATCTGGGATTTGAGTATTTTCAATATCGGGACATTTTCCTTTCGCCCCCGCCTTAAGCCAAAGAACTGGCAATAATTCCCGAAAGCACATTCCTAATGCAACCTTCGTGTTGTCAAGGAACCCTAACTTGAAGAAAGCTGCATTAGCCTTAAAACCTTCTGAAAGAGACAAAGCGCTATTATCATAACTACCTTTCAGTGTTTTACCGTTAATGTCCTTACCAATTATGCTACATACAGTTCTTGGCCATGTAATATAGTGAGCAATTCCAAACTTTTCCCACTCACTGTCTCCTGGTTTGTATCCTTTTGCAAAGAGTGCATTAGCCTCTCTTTCAGAAACTTCATTATTTGTAACACAAATGCATCGTCTCTTCCCATTATCTCTGCTATTCAACAAATTCGCTGCGTGAAGAGTAGTACCGGAACCAGCAAAGAAATCAACAATCAGAGCATTAGGTTTTTCTTTTACAAAGAAACTTAAAACATCCGCAACGGAATATAATGATTTCGGATATGAAAAATGATGATCAGGAATCAATTGTTTTAATAAACTAGCTCCATAATCTGTAGCATTGTGGTTTTTTTTGTTCCAAACACTTCTCGGTGAAACCAACTCCAGTGATGGATCAATATGTTCCAGCTCCAGTGAACCATCGTCTCTCTTTCCGGAAATACTTATCTCACCTGATTCAATTCTTTCTTGAAGACCAGATGGGATATATGCAAATGTCCACCTATCATTTTTCTTGTCGTAGTTGCTTACTCTTACGTATCCTTTGTCAACCCATTCTCTGATTGTACTTGGAATACCTCTCCATGATGCCTCTTGCCCATTTGCGTTGATTGGAAAAACAGATACTAATCCTTCTTTTTGAGGGAATTCCGACTGAGAACATGTCAAATCAGCTGACTCTCCAACTTCAACAATACGTCTTGTTTTCGTATCAATGTAGATAGGAAAAAATTGTCGATTATGATTGTGCCTCAAATTATTGCCTCTGCAAAAAGAATACCAAACTCTGCTCTTATTAACTTCATCGGTGTTGCCCAACATATTATCGTTATGCTTTATTACTGCAGAATCACCGAATCTGCACACAAAGATGTATTCCTCGACCCTAGAGAACTCTTTCTCTCGATTTGTTCCCCCCGGGTTTATAACATCTGTCAGCATTTGAATTGAAGCTTCCGGAAATAGTTCCTCTAATAAACACCCCAAATGTAAGTACTCTTTTTCATCAATGGTTACAATTAGAACGGAGTCATTAGGATTCAGTAATCGCTTGGCGAGTCTCAACCTTTTTTCTATGAAAGAAAGCCACTTACTATGTTTGTAGGTATCATTTTTATCTACATAATCGTTGTTATACTTCCAGTCTTTTGCTCCAGTATTGTACGGAGGATCGATGTAGATACAATCAACTTTTCCAACATACAAGTATTCAAGAAGTTGAAGTGCATGGTAATTGTCTGCCTCAATTAGTATGTGCCACAGCTCACTATCAGGAGCATTGCAAACAGAATCCAACGGCTTCAAGTATGGATAGATAGGCTCTCCAAATTCTGCAGCCCGTACAATATCAGAAATTGAGAAAGTAAATAATTCTCCTTGTTTATCTCGCTTCGTACAGATAGCTTTATCTTCTTCAATCTTCATAACAACATAGATCGATTTATCCTCTTTATTGTCACGGAGCATAACATTACAGCCCCTCTTGATGGGCATGTCAAAGAGAGGTGTACATTCAGGCAAATGTTCTTCGAAAACCAAGCCGAATTTCTTCTGCTTGGACAACTTATTTACTTCTTTCTGAATTCGATCTCTTAGATCAGCGTCTTGAATCTGACTGATCAAATCATCAATTGCTGCCATACCTATATCTCCTCGCTATTCTACAAATTAACGCGGGTTTCTTTTACATACTTGCCGCTTCTAATTCTTTCATCTTTCTGTTTTTCTGCGTTTGCAGGGATAGCCCAATACGAGCCGACTCTCATTGCACCGGGGATACGCCCTTTCGTACACAAAGTCTGAACCCTACGTCTCGAAATATCCCAGTTCTTTGCCACCTGTCTGACTGATAAGTATTCCATATTTTTCTCCTATACATGTCAGAAAAACTTTACAATAATACATGATATATTATACTCACAACTGCGAACAAAATCAATATTGAAGTGATGGCTTAAGGCGGTGCCTATATTTTTAGTCATATTTGAATATCACAGTCTGCATTTCTTCCTTTGCTTTGATCTTCTGTTTTTTCTTTGCGGCTAAGCCTGATTACGGCACAGTATTTTCTTCAGAATTGAGGCCTGCCGGTGCAGAATACATCTGTTTTCTGTTTTTCTCTCTTATTGCCGCTGTCCCATTGCTTTATGAGTGGTTTTTACAAATACAGTGCCGGTTTTAGTCGCTGCCCTTTCTGCAGCAAACCTGCCTCTCTGTATTCCTTCCTGTAATTTTTCTGCAACATACTCATTAATACTATCCCCGCAGTTTTGCTCACCTGCTTTTCAAGCCTGTTTTATTTCCGATGAAGCATCCCTGATTCTATGAGATGCTGCGATGGAACGGTCGTTCTTCTTTATACTTGTCCTGTCCACCTTTCGAGGCTTTATATCTGCCATCAGATTCCTCCTTTACTTCGACTTAACTTCTAATAACTGCTATCTACATAGATTTGATCTGAAAATCTGCAAACAAGGTATAATATTTTTTATGAAATCACAGGCTATTTTCTTGAGTTTCCGGAAGTCCTACACCTATTGCAAACACTGCATTAGAGGTGCTTACGCAGTGACTGCGTAGAACGAAAAAAATTAAACACAGCACATCTTGCAAACAATACCTCTGTATAAAAAAGAGACTATGCTCATTACAACTCGAACATAGCCTCTAATATAATATTCTATTTTCAGGCCTTAACCCTGTCGCAGTCCTTCACTCCCATCAGGTAGGCACCACGGCAAATAAGACCGCTTTCTTCCTGCATTTTAGCGACCAAATTATCAAGCTTTATAAAATGATCGCTTCCCATTCCACCAATCCCATCCGTCAACTCCGTAAGAAGTTTCACAAGCTCTCCATGGGTTTTTTCATATCTGCAGTTATTCTTAATTACCTCTCCGACCGGGTCTTCATAGTAAGAATCATAGTATTCCCCCATAAAAGTCTGTCTTGACTCTTTCTCGCTTTCTTCAGAAAGCTTGAATTCATTAAAGAACAGCTCTTTCATCTTCTTGTAAAACGCTTCTCCGTCAGATTCACCGAACTGCAGTTTTATAAGGTCCGATGCCATGGAAAGGCTGTTTGCATTCTTAACATCGGAAAGTATCGCATCCTTTATTGTTTCTGCTCGCTTTATGCTTTTTCCCGGCTGAAGCTGCCTTCTGATTATTTTAGCAACGATGTCAAAATGCTTGTCCCCGCTTATCAGGAAAATGAAATTATGTCCCGCCTTTGCCGCTGCTCCCGCCTTAACAGCGATATCAAAATCAACTGCATTTTTCCCTTCGGGAACAGGTATAAATGAAAGTATGGCTTTGGTCTTTTCTCGAAGTGATTTCTGCACTTTGTCAGAACAATAATATAAGTTTGAAGTCGCATAACAGATTACAACCTCTTCGTCGTCTGTGAGGTTCTCAATTCCTATAGTTCTTGCTCCCGGGGAATTATCTCCGTCGATATAATATATTGCCATGTTTCTCACCCCTTCTCTATACCACTTCCGGCTCTGCAATTTGCGCATAAGATTTCACTCTCTGGGGCAGATTGCTTAATCTTCTTCGCATCGGTTTCCCCATTGCCTCACCTAGCGGAGCATCACTTCCGTAAAACACGACCTGCTTCCTCGCTCTCGAAATAGCTGTATAAACAAGGTTTCTGTTCATCATGCAGGCGAATTCTTCTGTTACCGGCATGAGAACTCTGTCATATTCGCTTCCCTGGCTCTTATGCACCGTCAGTGCATATGCATGAATCAGTTCTATGGGTGTCTCATTTCTTCCCCACTGCGGTCTTCTGCCGTCAGCAAGCTCGATGTAGAACTCCACTTCCGAAGATTTATCTGGCAATCTTAGAATTCCTATATCTCCATTGGTGCAGTCATGCTCTGCACTGTTTTGAGTAATCATAACTCTGTCTCCATCATGAAAATCCATTCCGTAAAGGTGCAGCACTCTCTCACCGACTCTATACGGATTTACCATAGCCTTAATGCCGGCATTCAGACTTTTGGCAGAAAACTTTGTCTTTTCTTTAAAAGGCGTGATTACCTGTATGTTTTCTCCGTTGTAATATGCTCGGGATGCTTCTTGAACTAGAGCGTCATATGCATCCTCCTTTTCGTACAAATTAATCTGCAAGCTTTCATCCCCATTAATATCTCTTAATTTTGACAGCTTGGAGAAATTAGTTATGTTCTCAAGAAGTGCTGCTGCACCTTCATCCTGCCTGTGATTAAGGTCAAGATGAACATGAGGAATCCCAAGGAGCAGCAAGTCATTCATTACGTTTCCACATCCAACTGACTGAAGCTGATTAGGATCTCCTATCAGCACAATGCAGCAGTTTTTTCTCGCGCGCTGCAGAATTCCGGTCAACATTTCAAGTGTCAACATGCTCGCTTCATCGACAACAATTAAACTGACATCACTCCATTTTACAGGTGTGAAGAAGTCTTCATCCGGTCTGAGTCCCAGTGCACTATGTACGGTTCTTGCTCTGAAACCTGTTTTGGCAGTGAGATTCCTTGCTGCTTTCCCTGTGGGTGCACACAGCACCGTACTGCTCGTTCTGCCCCAACAGCCTATTATAGCCTTAATCAGTGTAGTTTTGCCTGTGCCAGCGCCTCCGGTTATTAATGACAGCTTATGAGAAAGTGCCATCCTTACTGCCTCTTTTTGTTCCTCACACAAATCTGATAAATAGTAGTCAGGGAAAGGAAATGCCCACTTTCCGGTATTAACATTTCTCTCCAAAATGTCTCTCAGGGAGAGTGCTGCTGCGATTTCATACTGGTATGTCTTCGCTGAATAGATGTTTGAGTTTTCGATGCAAATTTCTTTTTCTTCAACCATTTTCTCAATTCCCAGAGCGAATGTTTCCCACGTAATTGATTTTTCCATGCTGCAGCATTTGCTGATAAGATCCTGCATCGGAATGAATGAGTCACCGTCCATTTCATTCTTCTTGATTGCCTCATGGATGTGTTCTTTTACTGCGCACATTGCTTTTGTGTTCATAATATATTCCTCCTACGTTTTGATTAAAAACAAAACACCGCGCAGGATACAACCACTACACGGTGTTCATTACATCAAAACATCGGCGGATGACAGACCGCACCTTGATATTATAAATACTGCCTTGAAAATCAGCCCAGCCCAATGTATAATATCATTACGGTGCGGAGTACTCCGTTGTGTGGGTGCTTACTCACCTGCATAGGTGTAAGGGAGCTGCAACTCCTTTACACTGCCGTTTTTGTTTTCTGCGAGGATTATATCATATCTGCTAGCAGATAGCAACAATTTTTTTATTACTTTTTTTTGGAGGGTTGATATGCCAAAAACTGAGGCCGAAAAAAAAGCAAATAAGAAATATCTTGAAAAGCTGGATGTTATTTATTTGAGATTAACTCCCGAAGAAAAAGAACATATTTCTTCCTATGCAAAGTCAAAGGGGGAATCGGTTAACTCTTTTGTTATTAGAGCTGTCAAAGAAGTAATGGGTAAGGATGAGAAATAGCATAGCAAGAATCCTTACCTTTTTTATATCCTGAACCCGAAAAAGTGGGTCAAAAGTTGGTCAAATCACTTTCAAAAAGCGTGAAATCCCTTGGAATTCCAAGGGATTTCGTATTTGTCGTGATTATTCCCACTCGATCGTTCCCACAGGCTTTGGTGTCAGGTCGAACAGCACTCTGTTCACGCCTTCAACCTCGTGGGTGA
>CAMBLS010000007.1 GCA_945868485.1 uncultured Lachnospiraceae bacterium
TGTGATTCTCATTACTTGACTTGCCATAAAAAAAGTCGCCTCCTTTTCGCACTTTTATAAAGATTTAAGTACGACAAGCGGTGACTGTACACTCTCCCGTGCGTGTCCTGCCTTCCCATAAGATTAAGTGCAGTTTTCTGCACATCTTAAGTAGGCACGCTTAACGCCCGTGTTTCTGCTCCTCTTGGCAGACGTTATGTTTGTACAGTGACTTGCCGTCAGGTTCTTAGGTTCGGATTCCCGACCCTCTTGACATTCGCTCCACGGAAAACCTGCACTGTCTTTCGGCAGGGCAGCAACCTCACGCTTCACAGCTATCATGCCACAGCAATTAGTAGTATACATGATGTTTTTCAATCACGCAAGATATTTTTCCAATTTTTTTCACAAAATTTTGTATTAAATTCTGTGCAATATATACATAGTGAATTTTCATGTTTTTAACACTAAATATAGTAGGATAACTGACGAGAGCTTTTATGCTTCCCAGTATTTCTCTATGTATTTTCCTGCTTCCTCCCCTCTATCCAGTAAGGAGTCATAGATTGACAAATTATACATAGTGTAATAATCTACTAATGTAGTGCCACTGTATTAATATAAAGAAATGGAGAAACAGGTTTTGAACGGCAATATGAATGACTTGAAAACAAATTTAGAAAACAGTGATTTTTATGTACAGCAGGGTTCATTCGAAGAATTTGATACTATTGAAATGGCATCAAAGGGTAAACTGTTAAGCTGTTTTGGAAATAATGCGGGTTCAGTATATACAGTTCTTTTTTTCCCACCGGCACCGAATCAGGATTTTGCAAAAGGTAATGCTGAGCGTGGCTGGGATGATGAGAAAGCAACCATATACGATGATCCGGATGTGAAAAATTATCCTGCAAATCCATTTTTTTCACCGGCAGGATGGCAGTATAAACTTCGCCAGGATGAGGCTTTGGTTCTATATACAGAACTTCCACCTGAATGCAAGTATTTTTCATTCATCAATTACATCATGTTTACCAATGAGAAGGAGGGGAAGAACTACTCAGGTGAGAAGGGATACTTCCAAGTGGGTAATGAGGAAACAGGATTTTACCATCCGATTTTTGGCTCCATTGGCACATCCGTAAGTAATGGAAGCGTAAAATGTGACGGAGACAGTGTTTATGGTTCAAAAGCAGTCATCTTAATAAGTGCCAACAAAACCGTGACAAAACAGGTGATAGAGCATCTTACAGAAGCAGGTATTTCTGAGAATATGATTAATGTTATGACTATCCCTGAAAAGACATACAGGATGGGTTTGGAAAAGGGAAAGGATACCTTCTGTATGATAGGCAGAATTTCGCAGCCAAAGAATCGCGACGAATACGAGAGGTATATTACTAGGCTCCCCGAAAACTCTGTTGCTTACCGTGTAACACCAAAGACAGAGATTGCTTCTAATCCATATGCCAACGAAACGATTATACCTAGGGGAACTGGCGAACATGAAGTTGCAATTTTAGATAATGCTGAAGAAAATCTTGATACAATCCGCCGGGCAATCATTGCAAAATATAGTGATGAATACAACTATGAAGAGCTAGGGGGAGAGATTGCAGTTCCAGAAGGACTTACTGCATACATAACAGATTTCAACGCAAAGGGTGATAACCGCGATACCAGTTACACTATGACACCTGATTTTACCCTTAACTCAGATGATGATTTTATTGTTGTTTATGGCGTAAATCATACAGCAACAGGAAAAGCTCATTATTCAAATGCAGTATTATATGCAAAGCCAATGCTTAATGGTGTTTGCAGCGTATATGATTCTCTGTATCCGGGAACTGCACAGGAATATTTAGGAGATAACTGCAAGGATGCAGACAGTTACTATGTTTACAAAATGGCAAGAACGCAGATTGATAAGAATACAAGAATTATAGAGTACTCTACCGGAAACGAAAAAGGAAGGTTCTATGGAGTAGATAATGATAATCCGTTGGTTATGGCATTCCGTGCTTATGTGGATAAGACAGGGGTTGGACCTTCATATTATGAGATTGTCTATGATAGAACGATTGTATTTCACAAGAAAGGAAATGGTGAACGATAAAAATGGAAGCAAGTCTTGATGTAACAAAAAACAGTAAGCTGTTAAGAAGAAATATTATTCAGATGCTACCTGCGTGCTTCTCATTAAGCATGGTTTATGTGCTTATGATTATGATTGACTCGCTTTTAGCCGGTAAATTTACAGGAACTACAGGAGTTGCTGCTGTATCCATTGGTGCACCAGCATATTTGATTTTCTTATCATTTCTTAATGCCATAATACATGGAACAGAACTTCGTATGACATGGCGTCTGGGAAGAAATGATAAAGAGGGATTACAGAGAGCTTTTGCAGGTGGCGTATATTTTACCATGGTTACGGGCATTCTTCTGTCTGTTTTCGTATTTTTTATTGCACGTCCATTAGTTATGATATTTGGTGGTAGCAAGAGCACGGAAGAAATTGTTAACCTTGCAGTATTATATATTAAGTGCTGTGCATGGTGTATTTCTATTCAGGGAATAGGTGGTGTTTTTCGTTCACTTTTTAGTGTTATGGGATTTCAGAGAGACCGAATGATTACTAATCTGGCTAATGTTATTACAAATATTATCTTTTCAATACTTTTTATTAATCTGCTTCCTGCACCAATAAAGATTATGGGTCTTGGACTTGGTAGTGCATGTGCATCTGCTGTTGATTCAGCAATAGCAATTATCTTATATAAAAAGCATAAATTTGGATTATCATTAAAGCCTGTATTGCTTAAACCAGCTGAGATTCTTGATACTATGAAGAGTGGATGTCCATCATCTCTTGATAATATTCTTGATTGTATCGTTTCTTCCATTATCAACAGACTGGTTCTCGGAGCATTCGGCTCAGATGGAGTAATGCTTTCGATGGTAACAGTAATCAATAATATTCGTAAGCTTGGCAGAATGCCTATTCAATGCATGGGCTATGCAGCTTCACCCCTATACGGTATTGCATATTCTGCGAGAGATAAAGGCAGTCTTATTGATTCTCTTAAGGAGAGTTTTAAGATTGGTCTATTAATTACCGTAATCTGGGAGGTGATTTTATATATTCTTTCTCCTATAGTATTTAGTGTGTTTAATATGAGTGGTAATGCCATTGTACAGAGAGGAACGGTAATTGTTCTTGCTAGTATGCCAATTGTTTTGATTGTGTATTTGCTGGTATCTTTCTTTGAGTCTACTAAGAGATTTGGCTTGTCAATTTATATGGCATCCGCACCAGATTCACTGGTTTATCCAATTCTTGTTGCTCTGCTAATTCCTCTGCTTAAGAGTGACGGAATCTGGTATGCAATGGCATTAAACGGTATTATTGTTTTACTGATTTCTTATTTGATTATGATGCTTGTAACAAAAAAGGTAAGGGTACCTGCTGAAACACTTTTATTCCTTGATAGTAGTGTTAAAAACGCAAATGCAATTTGTGAAATGACAATTCATAATACACTTGAAGAAGCAACGGGAATATCAAAAAAAGTTCAAGAATTCTTTAAAGATAAGAATGTTTCAGAACGTATTCAGATGGTCAGTGCTCTTGCGGTTGAGGAAATTATAGTTGATATGATTAAGCACCCTGGCATGGAAGAAAAAAGAGCAGGAAAGAGAGTGATGGATGTAAAGATATTCGAGGATGATGAAAATGTTCAGATTCTAATTAGAAATATTGCCCCATTATATAATCCCTTAGCAAATTCAGATGACAAGGAAAACGAAACTAAGGATGGAATCAGATTAGCGCAATTACTGGCTACTGACATAAGTTATTCGTATGTATATAAAATGAATGTTGTAAATGTTCTGCTCAATAAAGGTATTCAAGAATAGAGGAAGTGGCTTTCAGCTGAGTTCAAAAATCAAGTAATTTCAAGGCTTGAACTCATGTATAAAGTAAACGTCAAACTTTAGTTAAGATGAGTGATTTGACGTTTACTTTATACGGATGAAACTAACGTATTATTTTTTCTTTAATAAACTCATAAATTAGTGTTAATATCCCATCTAATAATGTCGTTAAAATAAATAGCACCAAAAAACAAAGCACTGTGTTGCTCCCCATAACCGGGTATATTATTCCAAATATAATATATACCCCTGGTGCTTGAAGCAAATATATGTAAAGACTATTCTTGCGCAGCCAATTATAAACCGCTGTTTCCTCCAGCTTTTCTACCACTTTTGTTCGACATAATCCCATGGAAAAAGTTAAGAACAATACCGGAATAACAATTTGTAACATACATTCAATCATGTATATTTCTGTTGAAAGTTGAGCTAAAAATACACAAACCATAATGCCAACGAGTGAACCGACGATCAAAATCCATTTAGATACATTATGATAAACAAAATCTGATATATAAAAAAATGCTGCTCCAACAAAAAACACAATAATATAAATATCAATTTGAGAGATTTTGTAATAATCTATTTGTCCCAAAAAGAAATGTGCCGCAAAATATAATACGACAGAAACCATTGCTCCATAAATAATATTTCTTTTTTTCAATAGTCCATTTAACAGAATCCAGATTAATGTAACCCAAAACATCATTAGAAGATACCAAGCCACATCAGAGAACTTCCCTAACGCCATCGCTTTATAACCATCTATAAGCGAAGCTCCCTTGTCTCGTCCAAAGCTTGGTATATCGAAAAAAGTATACGTTGGAACAAGCCATAATGTCCCATATATGAAATAAGGAATAAGCAACCGAACTGCTTTCTTTCTAATCAAACCAACAATACTACCTTTATTCTTTTGCAACGACAACTGAAGAAGAAAACCCGCAGCAAAAGTAAAAATCGGAATTACTGACAACACAACAAATTTACTGATCCATCTTAATAATATGCTTTCCTGGTCTGCTTTTATAAGCCAAAATTCATTACCACTAAAAAACAAGGCGCAATGAGCTACAATCACCATAAACATTGCCATTGTTTTCAAAAAATCAATATAATTATATTTTTTCATTTCTTTGATGTCCTTCATGGAAGATTTTGCAACTAGCCGACAGTCTAGTCTTTGAAAGAAGAATGGGATTCTATAACATTTGCTATAGCCGGAACCACAACCTTCTTCCTTGACGCATATGGTTCTAACTTGTACCAAATACCTTCATGAACCGCTGTGTCATGAAAAGCATCTTCCAGCACCTCGTCTGCAATATCGTTGGAGGGAATCAAACAGGTGAACGAGACATCATCGTGGAGCACATTGATCTGTGCGAATGCCATATCCATCCCAGTCGATGCAAGAGCTGAAGGGAACACATCCAGCATACGCTCAGCCAAATCTTTTGCGCTCTCTTCATCATATGCGTTGATATTGCCAATAGAATACTTTATGCCCCCACTTTCATATTCCTTATAGTCACTGAAAAATATCTCTTTATCCGTCATGCCCTCATAAGAAAGCGATGCTTCATACATATCCTGGTAAAAAGCATCCACATCTTTTATTCCTGCCAGGTCACTCAGTGCCTTCAAAGCTTCCCTGTCTGCATAAGTAGTGTTTTCAGACTGAAGATTTTTTGTGTCTGAAAGAATTGATCCCATCATGACCATAGCAGTTTGCTGATCAGGTGTGACTCCATAGTTCCGATAACGTATCCAAATGATAGTGGCCGTTGAGCCGAGAGGTCTGGCATCATAAATGAGCTGTCCTGCTGTCGTTATTGTTCCGTCTGCGTGATGATCAATAATACTGACAATGTTTGCATCCTGTATGTCCTCTGCAGACTGTGTATATTCGCTGTGATCCACCAGAACCATATTACATCCGGCTGTATCTTGAAGCACCATCAGCGTCTCAAGACCAGCGGCATTCAATATATATTTGCTCTCGTTATTTATCTGTCCAAGAACAACCGGCTGAGCATCGTATCCAAGTTCACAGAGCAGATACGCATATGCAATAGAACTACCAACAGTATCAGAATCCGGGCATTTGTGTCCTGCCACATATATCGTTCCTGTAATCTTATCAAGACCGTCCAACTCGCTCCTGTTTAGCATGACATTCATTTCCTGCTCAGCCTTATACCGGCTGGAAGCGACAGCTCCCCCCGCAAAAAAACAACCTGCTCCTATGACAATAGCTGCCAAAACCATTACCAGCTCTTTACATCTTTTTCTTTTCTTTGTCATTTCTACCAGTTCCTCATAATCCTTTTTTTTCACATCATCATTTCCGTATGCATTAAGCCTTGCACTCATTGAAAGGTATCCGTGGTTTTCACCATCCTCGGTGTCGTTACACTATCCCAAATAACATCCTCACTTTGTGAGAAATATCTTATCAACGCCTGGTCACAAGCGGAATACTCTCCCAATTCCTCTACCAGAGCAAGCTGAGGATAATCCTCGGATATCGCTAGATAATTATTCATGGCTGCTGTGTAAAGCTTCTCATCTTCAAGAGGCTCCTCCCCCACTTTAACCGAAATCACCCGTTTTCCATATTCCAGCGCCATATTATAGGAAACTGTGATTCCACCTACCTGCAGATAGCTGCCACTATTTTCAGGCCATGCGTCATATTCTCCCAAATCATTGGCAACGATATTCTTTGTCTGAATATCAATAGAAGTCTCCAGGATCTCCCGGAGTGCTTTTCCAGTAATCTGCTTTGTAACAATATAATTTCCAAAGGGACCGACACCGATAATATCACCATAGGTCACATCTCCTTTGCTCACTGACTCACGAATGCCACCGGCATTTTCAAGGGCGATATCTGCTCCGGTTTCCAACAGATAGGAATCGGTCACTGCTCTTCCCATATTAGTTTCATCGATTCGCAGACTAAACCAGTCTCCGTCAAGATCATCCGTCGATGTCCCCACCACCTGATCCAAAATAACGCTCTGGTCTTTATTAATATCGTCAAGCACAGCCCGAATCTCTGCATTTTCATCCAATTTTCCTGCAGTTGTATAATCCACCTTCTCTGCGCTGATATCAATATCAACCACCTCACCATCGGCATTCAGAGAACAGTCAATCTCTATCAGTCCGACCTCATAGAGATAATATCCATTTTCGATCACGTAGGACGAAGAACCATCCGGGGTCGTCACTTCCTTGTCTATGTCCATATGCTCATGACCACCAAGCCACAAATCAACACCATCTACCTTTGAAGCAAGAGAAACAGGATCATAGGCATGTACCAGTCCGATGACAATATCACACCCCATATTCTCCAGTTCAGTAACAGCTTCACCTGCATAGGCAACAGCGTCATTAAAGGTAAGTCCCTCTACATTTGCCGGCGATGTGCTGCTATAGATAACCGGATCAATCTCCCCAAAGATGCCGACTTTAAGCTCCCGTCCATCCTTCATCACGGTTTCGCAATAATAGGGGGTATCAAAGAACATACTCCCATCTTTGTCAACAACATTCCCTGCAAGCATCTCAATATCCGCCAAGGCTGTCAGTTCTTTTAGTCTGTCTTTGCCATAATTCCAATCGTGATTACCGGCCGTCATAGCATCATAACCGCAGGCTTTCACAAGCTTTGCGATGGACTCGCCCTGCACAAGTGTTGCAATGGACTGTCCATGGAACATATCACCTGAGTCAAGGACCAAATCCATATCAGCACTCTCCGCATAACTGTCAATTATGCTTTTTAGTTTCGGCAGTCCGATAATCCCACTGCTTTCATTTTCCTCAACTCTGGCATGAATATCATTTGTGTGAACAATTTTAACACAAAAATCCGTGTTTTCCTCTGCGTCAGGCACCAGCATGTAAAAAATTCCAACCAGAAGTGCACATGCTAACATCGCAGCTACTATTCTCATCTTTTTCATTATTATAATCCGCCTTTTCGCATATTTTAAGAATAAGTCAAACCAATTATTGTGAAAACGTTAACACTATAAGCGGGTTCGATTCAAATAACCTATTGAGGACAGAGTAGGCAGCTTCATAGGACAAATATCCCTGCAGGCAAGAGATTTAGAACATCCTGCCGCAAAGTGCCTGCGATATTCCTTCGCAATTGCCTTTTTTCGATTTTCAGAAGAAGTATAGAGCAGATACGCCTCGTTTGCCAGAACCGCTCCGTAAAACCTCCCCTCCCCACCCACATAATTGGGGCATACTTCCAGACACAATCCACACTTTATACATTTTGCGGCAGAATACCGATTGGCAAACTCCTTTTCGTTTTCAGCACTTTTTTCTCCCAAATACATTAATGCTGCCTTCTGATGCTCCAAAATACATGACCGATCCGTGACGAGATCAGAGACGACCGGAAATTTCGTCAGAGGCTCCAAAACAAGCAGCTCTTCTTCCGTTGTATCCACAAATGTTCCACAGGCAAGTGCCGGTATTCCGTTTATGACCATGGCACAGCCGCCGCACATTTTCTGCATGCAGCTGCACTCCCATCGAATCCTTCTTGATGGCACTCCATTCTCATCTATCAAATCATCCCGGTAATTGATTTCATCCAAAATCCCGGCAACTGTTTTTCGACCCTTGCCAAAAAAATCAAAGGTCTGCCAGTATGGAGCTGTTTCTGGCTCATCCTGTCTTTTTATCCGAATTTTCATACCATGCGCTCTCCTTTTCGCAGGATTCTGCTTCAAAATTAATCTGAATCTGACCATCGACCAGTTCTGCGACAGAACATTTCTGAAACGCCTCTTTGGTTTCCGGAAAATCCTCTCTTATATGTGCACCTCTTGTTTCCTCTCTTGCCATTGCTGAACACAGGATAGCTTTGGCAAGCAACAGCATAGAATCAATACGATAGTTCTCATACAAAGACACAGTGTGGTCAAACTTTATGGACTTCATCACATTCAGATAAAGGTCCATTGCTTCCAGCCCCTCCGAAAGACCCTTCCGATTCCTTGTAATACCCAAGTTATCATTCATAATCTCTGCCAGATTCCTCAAAATGTATACACTGGGGAACTGGCTCCTGCTCTCTTTAATACGATTTAACAAGGCCTCTTCCTGCTCAATGTAGGATGCAAAGTTCTCTACACGGACTTTGACAGCTTCTTCTCTATGAATCGCTTCTGCCGCCACTCTTCCGGAATAAACAGCTGCCATAAGGGAATTTCCTCCCAGCCGGTTGGCCCCGTGGTATTTCGATGCACATTCCCCCACCGCATATAGACGAAGAATATTCGTCCTATGGTTCCGATCTACCCGAATACCACCCATAAAAAAGTGAATGGATGGCGCAACAGGGATAGGTTCTTTGGTGACATCCAGTCCGATATAGTCTTTACAAAGCTGATAAACCTCCTCCAGCCGTTCATGGATCAACTTTTCCCCGAGAAAGGAAATATCGAGATATACCTGGGACGGACAATCATAGATGCAGCGGGAAACAATATCTCTGGACATCAGATTTCCCTTCGGACCGTATTTATCCTCCATGAAATAAACTCGTTTTTCTCCGTCCAGATAGTAGAGCCGCCCACCCTCACCCCGGGCTCCTTCTGTAATGAGCATTCGCTTATAATCTGTTTCAATGGTGGTAGGATGATACTGGATAAATTCCAAATTTCTCAGCTGTACCCCCTGAGAAAACAGACGCCCCGCTGCATAACCGTCACACAGTTCGGAACCGGTAGTTTTTCCAAAAAGCTTATTCTGTCCACCAGTGGCCAAAATAACTGCATCTGCATAAATTGCCTGAAGTACTCCGGTAAAGTACTGACAAAATAATGCGCCATAACATACCCCGTCCCTGATAAGCCCCGAATAAAAATGAAGCCCCAGCCTTCGCTGAATCCTGCCGTCAATCTCATACTCCCGGCACTTCTGAACGAGTGCTGTAACGATTTGTTTCCCGGTTGAAGCTCCCGCATAAGCGGTTCTTTTACGGCTCTGACCGCCAAAAGCTCTCAGACTAATTGCACCGTCTTCCTTTCGGTTAAAGACAACTCCCATCTGCTCCAACCATCGAAGATTCTCCGGCGCTCTTTCACAGAATTGCCGAACATCATCTTCATTTTCCAGATAACAGCCGCCTTTGATGGTATCCATGGCATGGTGTACATAGGAATCATCCTCTCCGGCAGTACCTACTGCCGCATTGATTCCTCCCGCTGCCATTACCGACTGTGCTCGTTCAGACGGATAAGGTGAAACCAAAACCACATGATTCCCCATATCAGCTGACGCAATTGCCGCAGCTAGCCCAGAGATTCCAGACCCAATGATTAATATTTTCATAAATTTCACCCTCCGAATCCAGTCCAAAGAGCAACAAATCTCGTCAACGCAACCATTGTAATGACCAGAAGCAGCCCGCAGAAAATCCCCAAAAGCCAATCAACCCGCTTCTGTACAGCGTCAGAACGAATCATTCCCATAGAAATCAAGCTGCGGCTAAACGATACTCCCAAGTGGGCAAAAATTGCTCCAAAGAACAAAAACTCTGTTATAAGAAGAAAGCATTTGTCAACTGAAGAGAGCGCCATACCGGTGACAATAAACCCAAATGCCTTTGTATGTAAGTGCAGCACAGCAATGATTACAAGCCCGCTGGCACGCTGCAATATGACCCGTCTGTTTTGCTTTTTATATTTCGAAAAATCAGCGCCGTCATGGAAAAAAAGCACAAGTATCAGACTGAGCATGACATGGATTGCTACAGCAGCAGCCGTTTGGTGGGCAAGTCCCTTGCAGATGGAATAATCGTACCATCCTGTCAACATGGAATAACACATAGTCCCCAGATGTCCCAGCAGGAATCCTATGATTATCCATGAACAAATTGTGTTAAATTTTTTTAAAAACATTTCTACCTCCACATCAATTTACTCCAGCGAATCATGTAAAAAAGCACAATAAACCATAACGAAATTATAACCTTTCCATTCTCCATTTATTGGTTATATTCTATATTCTATTCCCTTTTTACACTGCTCTTTGTATTCCAGACAGAGCATGGTAATATCATCAAACTGCGGGACATCTCCTACGAACAGATCTACATCCCCTTTCACTCTCTTCAGCAGCACTTCCGGCGTAGTGTCCTTATTCCGATTCAGACATTGACACAGTCTTTCACTTCCATACAACTCACTATTTGCATTGGTGGCTTCCGGCACTCCATCTGTATAGAGAAACAATCTGTCACCCACTTCGAGTTGTACACTTTCTTCCTTGTATTGCATCTGTTCCATGCCCGCCAGGACAAAACCGGCTTTCACTTTATACGGCTCAAAGTTATCATTCTTCCGACAAATATAGGGTATCTCATGCCCTGCATTCACATAACGCAATTCTCCGGTCACCAAATCCAGAACTCCTTCAAATGCCGTGATGAACATGCCCTCGCTATTGGAAGCACACAACAGATTATTCACATCGGTAAATACATCCCCCAGGGATCCCTTAGGCTGGGTATGATCTTTGATCAATGTTTTGCCAATCACCATAAATAAAGCTGCCGGAACCCCTTTTCCGGATACATCTGCCATCACAACTGCCAGATGTGTATCATCTACCATAAAGAAATCATAAAAGTCACCGCCCACCTCTTTTGCCGGGTTCATAGTGGCATATATATCAAATTCATTCCGATCCGGGAATGCCGGAAAAGTACTTGGCAGCATAGAGGACTGAATATGTGTCGCCACATCCAGTTCCGCCCCTATACGTTCTTTCTCCGCAGTAACCTTGGTTAAATGCTCCATATACTCATCCAAATCCGTAATCATACGCACATACGATTTTGCCAGATTTCCCACTTCCATATGGTCATTCACATACGGAGCACAGGCATCTTTAAAATCTTTAGAATTAAGTTTCTCTCCTCCCAGCTGTACATAATTATTGGCGAGATGTGCCAGTTTTTCAATAGGAACCGTAATCCGTTTCTCCATATAAAGCAAAAAAGCAATTTCCACCAGAAAAAATATATTAATCGTGGTGGCTATATTGGTCCAAATTCTGGTCCATAAATACTGAGGTTGTGTAGAAACATGCACAGCCTCTCTCCAGGAAGTAATTCCCGTCAAAAAAGCTGCCAGGAGCACCAGCATCAAAAAAATCAATATCAAGCGCTCATTTAAAGAAATGTGGCGTTCCCGCCAGACAGACACTAGCGTAAATAACGGCAATCCCAACACATAACAAAAATCCAGATTGTTCAAAAACATCATGAACGTGGCCTTGGAAAATACCTCTGTAATTCCAAAGGCTTTCATCTCCATTCCCAAAAGAATTGTAACTACTGCTGAATCCACCAAAATAATCAACATGTATTTCAACACATGGGCTGTGGTGTCCATCTTCGGAAATGATGGCTTTTCTTCTCCACGTAAAGGTATGCGATACCACAACAGATATGGCAATATTCCCATCAAAAACTGAATCGGGAAACTACAGATGCACATACTTAGGGAATATCCCGTTCCTATGTCTGCAATCAAATTTGCCACAGCACACCCTAATGCACCCCAGAAACCATATATCATCCCAAAGAGCGGTGGAAACACCGCTGCAGGTCGCATTTCTGCTACAGGCATCAGGGAAAAAAAGTGCCGAACCGGCATAGTGACAATAAAATACACCACTGCCGACAGGATAAAATACTGTAATCCTTTTTTCCAGTTTAAATTCTCTCCCGTAATATTTTGTGCCATATCTCTTCTCCTATCTCCAAACAAATGCCACCGGACATATTTTTTATTACGGTTCAACTATATTAAAGTATTTATAGTCACTAATTGTCTCGATTGCATCAGTAAGTTTTTTCAGATAACTCTCATCTCCTTCCTGAACAATCAAATCTGATATTTTATCTGCATTTTTTGAAATGATTGCTAACAATCCCATCTTATTTGTTGTCCATGTAACATCTGCCTCCTCTAATGATGTATTTTTCTGATACATGACAACACCATTTTTAACAATCAACACATAATTTTTATCCGGAAGAACAAGATTTGCTGTAAAGCTAAGGTCTTGCACCTTCGTTGTATCTACCAGAATTCCTATGTATTCCAATATCATCTCTGGTGTCATGTGACTTACTGCTTCACCACTAGAAGACGCTCGCGTATCCGGATCCGTATTTGTCCCATTTCTAAGCTCCTGCGCCGCACTAAAATATGCATTTCTCCATGGTCCTGACTCTGCCTGGTATCCAAGCTGCTCAAGGGCATCTGCACATAAATATCGGGCATCTGTATTAGTTGGATCGGCATATACAAGCAAATTGGTAATCTCTGCTACCCATTGATATTCACCCTTGTCATAGTCCGCTTTTGCTTTTTTAAGAACCTCATTAATATCACCAAAATATTCTACATATTTTTTGGCTGACTCACTTGGCTGTAGTTCAGCCAAATGTACGGGGTTTGCATCATACCATCCCATATATTTTTCATATACTGCTTTTGAATTATGAGCTACGGTTCCATAATACTGTCTGGTATACCAAACCTTCTCAAATTCTTCAGGCAACCTAATCATGTTGGCAATCTCAGCCTCCGTGTAACCCTCGTTAATATATAGAAGCGTCTGGTCATTAATGTACTTATAAACAGCTGCCGTATTGGTGATATATTCCTTTATCGTATCATTTTCCCAATGTGGCCAGTTATGTGACTGAAACACCACTTCCGCTTCATCGCCATACAAACTCAGTGATTCCATAAGATATTCAGCCCATGCATTACCATCTCTGACCTGGGCACCACGCAGGGTATACAGATTGTGAAGTGTACCTGTACAATTTTCTGCCATCCAAAGGGCTTTTTTATCAGCAATCCACATATTCATTTCAGCAGGTGCTTCTGTTCCCGGAGTAAGCTGAAACTCAATCTCAACACCATCTATCGTATGTTTTTCACCTGTTTGAGTAATATTTAATGTTGGGGAAATATATGAGGTTATTCCCTTCGACTGCCCCATTCCTATACCAATACACAGGGAACCTTTTTCACCCGGTTCAAGAATGGTTCCATACTGATAGCTGGCCCTTCTTGCCATAGCAGTACCTGCATAAACATTTTCGCTAACTGCATGCTCTTCAAAACCATCAGGTGCTATCACTTCTACATTACCTGCTAATACAT
This sequence comes from uncultured Lachnospiraceae bacterium, assembly GCA_945868485.1. Lineage (GTDB taxonomy): Bacteria > Bacillota > Clostridia > Lachnospirales > Lachnospiraceae > Suilimivivens. The sequence continues at coordinate 14,151 of CAMBLS010000007.1, forward strand.
CTTCTTCTGAAATAACACCCTTTACTCCGCCATAATGATCTATATGGGAATGGCTGTAAATGACAGCTTTTATTGGATATTCGCCTAATTCCTCCGTCACAAGTTCTAAAGCCGCTTTTGAGCACTCCACTGACATGAGAGGATCCACAACAATCCACCCTGTTTCCCCTTTAATAAATGTGATATTTGCCATATCGTATCCGCGCACTTGGTAAATGCCCTCAGCCACCTCAAATAAGCCATAGATATGGTTTAGTTGGGTATTCCTCCAAAGGCTCGGATTCGCTGTATCCGGTGAGTCACTCTCAACAAAGGAATATGCTGTCTGGCTCCAAATAACCTTTCCATTTTCATCTTTAATATCAAGCGTTTCCGGAGCTGCGATAAGTCCTCTTGTTGCATTCTCAAATTCATCCTTGTCGTCAAAATCCAGCAAGGCATATACTTCATTATTTAGATCAATGGTATATTGAGATGCTCCTTTGACTTCCCCATTCAGTCCCAAATCTTCAGATGGGATATCTGGATTTTTTACCGATTCCTGATGGTTGCATCCCATCACTCCTGCTACCATGGATACTGCAATAAAAATTGCACTTAATTTTGAAATTTTCTTTTTCATCTTCCCTCCTGCTTTGCTTAATGTCTGCTCATTACGAACTTATTTCTCTACTCCATCAGACAATATCAGCTAAAAAATGTTCCAATGTGCTTAAGCAACATCATCTTTAATAATATAATGCTCCTTTTGTCACAATTTTCCTGCATTTATTTTAATATTTTTTATTATTCTTTTCAATAACTCTTCAAAATAAATAAGGCTGCACAAAGCAGCCCCATCTCATAACCACTATTTATTTTTCACTGTTACAATTCTTTTTTGTGTTCACATTTATGAGTACAATCGACCCCAGCACCAGACAAATCCCAATCAAATTCTGAAGTGTCATTTCTTCCTTATACATAAACACACCAACCAGTGTCGCTACCACCGGCTCAATGGATGCCAGCACTGATGCTGTTCCGTTTTCCATTCCCTTAAGCCCCTTGGTATAACTTAAATAAGGAAGTAAAGTTACCACCAGTACCAAAAGCACCGTTTTAATCAAAAGTCCTGCGCTGCTTCCCAGTGTCACAAAAACGGCCCCTGCATCCACAAAAGAGAAGGTTGCAATTGTTGCAAAGAGAAATGTATAAAAAGAAATTGTGGCAGAACTATAATTTCTTTCCAATGCATACCTTCCGAAAATACTGTAAAGAGCGTATCCAAATCCGGCACCTAATCCATACAGAATTCCTGTAGCAGAAAGTGTTCCACCGCCACCCACAATTCCGGACACGAACGCACATCCTACAAAAGCAAGTCCAAGGGCAGCCAACTTTCTTCCTGACAGTCTTTCCTTAAATAATACAGCGGACATCAGCATCACAAATGTTGGTGCCGTATAAAGCAGTACTGCTGCCACTGACAGAGAAGTAAGCGTCATGGTCTTAAAATAACAATAATTAAAAAATGCCACGCTGAAAGCACCTGTCCCAACAAAACACCAAATATCCTTAAGCCTGATCTTAAGTGCCTTCCTGTCAAAAACAAGAAGTCCTGTCAGCATACATATAAAAGCAACTGCTCCACGGATAAAACAAATATCCATGGAGCCAAGCCCTACTATATTTAAAGTTCTTACCAGCAGCCCCATAAAGCCCCAAAGGCTTCCTGCTGCCAACACATAAATTGCCGAAAACTTATTCTTCATCAAAATTAATTCTTCTCATACTTACATCATCAAATTCTTCATTCATTTCTTCTGAAGGTGCAGGTGTCACAAGGCTGACAATAACAATTGCAAGAAGACTCACTACGAAGCCGACTGCCAGCGAATAAAGCCCTGTTGCACTTCCAAGAGTGCTGCCTCCCACAAACGGTATGTAATCCCAGATGATTACTGTCAGTGCTCCTGACACAATACCTGCAACCGCTCCCTGGAAGTTAGTACGCTTCCAGTAAAGAGAAAGAAGAACGGTAGGCCCGAATGCGGCGCCTAAACCTGCCCATGCGTTGGAAACCAGACCCATAATAGAACTGTTGGGATCAAGGGCAATCAAATAAGCAAGAATAGCAATAACAACTACAGTAATTTTACTGATTTTGAATACTGTCTCATCCTTTGCATCCTTTTTAACAATTCCCTTCACAATGTCCTCTGCAACACTGGATGCGCTTACAAGGAGCTGTGAATCTGCAGTGGACATGATTGCTGCAAGAATACCACACAGGAAAATACCTGCAATAATCGGAGCTTTAATATCCCCTGCAAAAAGTTTAATAATCATATTGATAAATACCTTTTCTTCCTCACCACCTGTAAGGACATCGGGGAACAGATAAGCACGTCCCACAATACCAATTACACATGCAAGCACGAGAGAAAGGAAAACCCAGATAATTGCAACTCCCTTGGACTTATTCAATTCCTTTTCATTCTTGACTGCCATAAATCGAACCAGAATATGCGGCATACCACAGTAACCAAGTCCCCACGCAAGACCGGAAATAATATCTACTGCCCTGTAAGGCTCACCGCCATTGGAAAATAAGCTTAAGAAGGCTGCCGAACCACCTGCAACCCCGCTTGCGTCAATGGCATCCACAACATTAGCAGGTCCCACCAAGCCAAGTGCTACAATCGGAACTACCAAAAGTGCAATCAGCATCAATGTTCCCTGAATAAAATCAGTAGTACATACTGCAAGGAAACCGCCCAAGAATGTATAAGCAAGAATTACGATTGCTCCTATAGTAAGCGCAATTCTGTAATCTACATTAAATACGGAATTAAAAAGCTTACCTCCTGCTGCCAGTGCGGATGCAGTATACACCAGGAAAAACACTACAATGGTAACAGATGAAATAAAAAGTAGCACTCTCTTTTTGTCATGAAATCTATTCTCGAAATATGTAGGGAGTGTCAGTGCATTATTTGCACGAATGGTATATCTCCTTAGTCTCCCTGAAATAAAAATCCAGTTTAAAACAGTTCCGATAAATAAACCGATTGCAATCCATGCCTGTCCGGTTCCCAACGCATAGATAGAACCCGGCAGCCCCATCAAGAGCCATCCGCTCATATCTGAAGCCTGTGCAGACAATGCCGCTACCCAGCCGCCTAACTTTCTTCCGCCCAGGAAATAATCCTCTGTACTGTTATTCTTTCTTGAATACACTGCTCCAACTACGATCATTGCGAGTAAATACAACCCAAATGCCACAATGATCCAACCCATAGAATCACTCATTTTTTCTCCTCCCGCTCTGCTCATTAAGAGCATTGCACGTTTTCTATATACTATATATGAATTTACCCTTGTCAGTCAACCTAAAATTTATCCTGTTACTGTGCTAAAGTTAGAGTTCAGCTTTCTTGGGATACAAAGTCTGCCCGCTGTCATATTCTGCCCATGCCTATGACAGCTTTCGGGATTTTGGAAAACATTCGGGACAAATACCTATTAGCTGCTCCTTCTGGCAAACTTGAAGCCAATAGCCTGTAAAGATGCGACGAGCCTTTTAAAAAATTTTTTGAAAAATCAAGAAATTCATTTCAGAAAATGTACACACCAGTTTCAGTGTTCGAAGCGGAGCAAGTTTTGAAACTGGTGTGTTTATGTCATATCTGAAATGGATTTCTTAGATTTCTCCAAAATTTTTTATAGGCTCTAGCACTTTATAGGCTATGGCTTCTTCAAACATGCCATTCGGACAGCAATATCTTTGTCCCGAATGTTTCTACAAATCCATCGAAAGGCAGTCAAAAGGCACGGGCAGAATATGACAGTGGGCAGACTTTATTTCCATGAAAGCCGAACTCTAACTGGTTAAAGCATTGCGCAAACTCATTGACACTGTCCACGCACGCAACGTATAATACCTATAACTTAAGAAAAATTACTAACGGAGGAAAACCTATGCCAAAAGTTACACCCTTTCAAAGCATCCGCCCGGTGCCGGAACTGGCAAGCCGTGTAGCTGCTCTGCCCTATGATGTATACAACCGCAAGGAGGCGCTTGCCGAAGTAAAAAGAGAACCTCTTTCTTTTTTGAAAATAGATCGTGCAGAGACACAATTCTCTGATGACGTAGACACTTACGATCCAATGGTATACGCAAAAGCCAAAGAGCTTTTAGATGCCATGATAGATGACGGAACCTTTATTACAGAGGACGTTCCCTGCTATTATATTTATGAACTTACCATGAATGGCCGCTCCCAGACCGGCATTGTCGCATGCTCCGGTGTAGACGATTATCAGAACCAGCTGATTAAAAAGCATGAAAACACCCGGGAAGACAAGGAGCTGGATCGTATTCGCCATGTAGACATCACAGATGCCCATACCGGACCTATTTTTCTGGTTTACCGTTCTGTGCAGGAAATCAATGAAATCGTGGAAAAGGTTAAGGAAACGGAACCTACCTATGATTTTGTTTCCCCCGATCAGATTTCCCATAGGGCATGGTGCATTTCAGACGCTCAGCTCATTAACCGCCTGCAGTCACTGTTTGAACAGATTCCCTGTACCTACATAGCAGACGGGCACCACCGATGTGCATCCGCTGTCAAGGTTGGTCTGAAAAGAAGAGAAGAAAATCCCGGTTATACAGGCAATGAGGAATTCAACCGTTTTCTCTCTGTGCTGTTTCCTGATGACCAGCTTTACATTATGCCTTATAACAGAGTGGTTAAGGATTTAAACGGCTTATCCAAAGAATCTTTCCTGGAAGCCATTGAGGATGCCGGATTTACTATTGAACAGAAAGGTAATGAGCAGGTAGCACCCTCCACCAAGGGATCCTTTGGAATGTATTTAGACCACCAATGGTATCTGCTTACCGCAAAGGAGCATTTACTCTCCTCTGATCCGGTAAAAGGACTGGATGTTTCCATTCTGCAGGATTATCTGCTGGCTCCCGTTCTGAATATTCAGGACCCCAGAACCGATAAACGTATCGACTTTGTAGGTGGCATCCGCGGTCTTGATGAACTTGAGAAGCGTGCGAACTCCGATATGACAGTGGCATTTTCCATGTATGCCACTTCCATTTCAGAACTGCTCTCTGTTGCTGATGCAGGGCTTTTAATGCCCCCTAAGTCCACCTGGTTCGAGCCAAAGCTGCGAAGCGGACTGTTTATCCATAAACTTTCATAGAAATTCTTTAACCAAAAAGGAGGGTATCCGCCCTCCTTTTACGCTTTAAATAATGTGCCCACTTCTTTTCCTTCCAATATCCTGCTGATATTTACCAAATCGTCTCCATTGGCAATTATCATATCAACCCCTGCGTGATTTGCAATCTCTGCCGCCGCAATCTTAGTGGTCATCCCTCCGGTACCAAATGTGCTTTCCGGTCCTTTTGCCATAGAAAACAGCGTTTCATCAATCTTTTCCACGCAGCTGATGAACTCCGCCTTTTCATTGTTTCTGGGGTCATCCGTATAAAGCCCGTCAATGTCTGAAAGCAAAATCAGCGTATCTGCCTGCACCAATTCTGCAACCATGGCAGAGAGCGTATCATTATCTCCGAAATTCTCGTCCTGAATCTGATCCGTGGAAACCGGGTCATTTTCATTTACAATGGGAATAACCCCCATACCCAAAAGCTCACGGAAGGTATTCTCTGCATTCTGTCTGCTGATCTCATTTGTCATAATTCGTTTGGTAATCAGAATTTGCGCAATGGTCTGGTTATACTCAGCAAACAGCTTCTGATAAATCATCATCAGGCGTGCCTGTCCCACTGCAGCACATGCCTGCTTTTCCGATAAACTGCGGGGCTTTTCCTTAATTCCAAGGGCTTTTCTCCCTGCACCGATTGCACCGGAGGAGACCACCACAATCTCCTTATTCTGGTTTCTGATATCCGTCAGCACCCTTGCCAGCTTTTCCATTTTAATCAGGTTCAAGTGCCCTGTGTCCACATGGGTAATTGTAGATGTACCAATCTTTACCACAATTCTCTTTTTATCTTTTAAAAATTCTCTGTTCATTTATAATCCCCTCACAATGCTTCCATGTCTGCCGATAGTATATCATGAATGCTTAAAATTGCAATGGAAAATTCATATGTTCAAGAAACAATTCCTGAAATCCGCTTTCCGCTGCCAGCTCCACATGAATAATCTGATCTTTTTCCTGATCCATCCACTCCTGAATCTTAGAAGAAAGCAGTGCCATTGCTGCACCTGCGCCGGCGAGATTTCCTGCCTGCACGATCTTTTCCCTGTCCATATCAGGCAAAAGCCCTATGCTTACTGCACTCTCTACGCTGATATAGCATCCAAACGCCCCTGCCAGATAAAAGGCATCCAACTGCCCCACCTCACATCCTGCCTTTGTAAGCAATGTTTCCATTCCGGCACGGATTGCACCAATGGACATCTGAAGCTGCCGCACATCACCGGCTGTCAAGTAAACGGGATTGCTGCTATCAGTCAGAAGAAATCGTCTTTCCCCGGCTTCCTCTTCAATCCGCTTACAAATCCGTTCCGGTGTTCCTACCTTTCTTGCCTCCAAAGCACTTCTCATATATCCGGTGTGTTCCAAAACCCCCACTTCATAAAGCACTGACAGACCATCCACCAGACCCGAACCACAGATTCCCCGAGCTTTTCCCCCTCCAATGGCTCTCACCGCAATATCCTGCAAAGGAAACCTCCCGGCCAGGGAAACCATCCCAATTGCCCCTTCAGAAGCCCTCATTCCCTGACTGACCGCTCCCCCTTCAAGGGCAGGCCCTGCTGCCGTGGAACAGGCATACTTATTCCCCATATATTGCAAAAGAATTTCTCCGTTAGTTCCAATATCCACCGAAAGAATATTTTGTGTCCGACGCTCCAAGCTTACATAACTATGTACCATCAGAGCATCCGATCCAACATACCCTCCAATTGGCGGGAGTACAATTATGTCTGCCTTTTGCAGAAATGCAAACCCCAGCTCCCTGCCTTTTAATCGAATAATTTCATGATAGTCCGGTGTAAAAGGGGCACGGAACAATCCTTCCGGTAATATTCCCAGCAGGATTTCACACATTGCTGTATTCCCTGCAATGGTCACCTTCCCAATGCCCTTCTCAACCTCATTCTCTGTTTCCATCATGGCAGCTGCCATTTGATCCAGCCTTTCAATGACCATCCTCTGCATTTCCTTAAGCTGCTCCCTGTGGAGTACCGCCGCCTGGATTCTACTGACCACATCCGCTCCGAATACCGCCTGTGGATTGGCGGCAGTCTCCGCATTCAGGAGTGCTCCGTTTTCCAAATTCCACAGCATTCCTGCCATGGTAGTGGTTCCCACATCAAAGGAAATTCCGAGCCCTTCCTCCGGCTCCAGCACAAATGCCTCCGGGAGGGATATCCTGCTATGCTTATTCGTATTCAGTTTCCGGTAGATGCCGCAGCCCTCGCACTGACTGCGTCTGCATCCCGGACATCGGTTCATCAAATTCATATACAGTTCCTGCCTTTCCATATCCTGTCCTGCATTTGCTCTGTCACAAACCACTTGCATTTTCGGAAACATTTCTCTATTATCAAAGGAGTAGATTATACCATGGAAGGAAAATATTATGTGGATTGCAAATAACTGGAAAGATTATGAAGTCATAGATACCTCCTGCGGAGAAAAGCTGGAGCGGTGGGGAAACTATATCCTGCTGCGCCCCGATCCACAGGTCATCTGGAATACACCAAAAGAAGTAAAAGAATGGAAACATCTGAACGGACATTACCACCGCAGCGCTAAAGGCGGCGGTGAATGGGAATTTTTTCATCTTCCAAACGAGTGGAGCATTCATTACCGCGATCTCACCTTTCATTTAAAGCCTTTCAGTTTTAAGCATACCGGACTTTTCCCCGAACAGGCAGTAAACTGGGACTGGTTCTCAGAAATCATCCGAAATGCTGACCGTCCTCTGAAGGTTCTTAATTTATTTGCCTATACAGGCGGTGCTACCCTTGCCGCTGCCAAAGCCGGAGCAAGCGTCACACATGTAGATGCATCCAAAGGTATGGTTACCTGGGCGAAGGAAAACGCTGTAGCTTCCGGTCTTGCCGATGCGCCAATCCGCTGGCTGGTAGATGACTGCGTTAAATTTGTTGAACGTGAAATTCGCCGCGGCAACACCTACGATGGGATTATCATGGATCCCCCTTCCTACGGAAGAGGTCCCAAGGGCGAGATATGGAAGATTGAAGAGAGCATTTATCCTTTCCTTGAGCTAACCGCCCAGCTGCTTAGCAAGGATGCCCGTTTCTTTTTGATTAACTCTTATACTACCGGCCTGCAGCCCGCCGTCCTTACCTACATGCTTAATACCACCGTTGTCAAAAAGCTTGGCGGTCAGGTGGAAGCCTCCGAAATCGGTCTTCCTGTATCTGCCAGCCATTTGATTCTGCCCTGTGGCGCCTCCGGTCGCTGGACACCTTAACCATAATGTGCGTCTCTTGCCTTACAGGGTGCGCCAGTGCAATATGCTCTGTATAAAATTTTCTATTAAGTCACTATATCCCGGAATGTGCCTTGCCAATATGTTATTTTCGTGGTAAACATAGGGCACTCTGTTCGGGAAATAGTGATACATTCCATATCCGTAAATCAACAGCATCGCCGTTATCAACAGAGTAACTCCGACACCGAAGCCCCTGATTTTGCTCCCCCTGATATAACGGAAGTATGCACAATAAAGTCCAAACAGAATAATTAGAAAAATAGAAGGATTAATATGGGCTGCCTTTTCAAGCTGTCCCTGCATGAGAAAAATGGTTGCCCGTGTAAGCCCACACCCCGCACAGGGAATTCCTGTGGTCACAAGCAGCGGACAAAAAGCTTTAAAGACGCTATTCACAATCCCGTAGTAAATTAGAAACACTACACCTGTCCATCCTGCTCCCTTCATATCCTTCCATATTCTGTTTGCAATTTCCTTGATTTTCCCCATATCTACAGCTTTTTCAGCAGACGTTCCACGTCCTCAATTCTTCCAATTACCATCAAATGCTCTTTATCATCAAATTCGTGATCCGCCATCGGAAGCAGCTTGGTATTCTCTCCTGTCTTGATTCCGAGAATACTAATCTTATATTTCGCACGGAAGTTTACCTCTTTAATCGTTTTCCCTACCCATTCAGTTGCTACCGGAATCTCAAAAATAGAATATTCATCATTAACTTCAATATAATCAAATACATGATTTGCACTGTGTCTGACTGCTACCTTTTCTGCTATATCCCGATCCGGATAAATAACCTCGTCTGCTCCATTACGCAGAAGGAACTTTGCCTGAATATCTCTGGTTGCCTTGCTGACAACATACTTTGCTCCATTTTCCTTTAAAAGAGAAGTAATCTCCAAACTACTCTGGAAGTTTGTTCCAATACACACAAAGCAAATATCAAAATTGTTAACTCCAATGCTCTTTAGCACTTCAATCTTGGTACAGTCACCAATCTGAGCATTGGTGACAAAGGGCATCATTGCCTCCACATTCTCCTCTTTAATATCGATTACCATAACCTCATTTTTCAGTTCAACCATTTTTTTACAAAGATGCTGACCAAATCTTCCCAGTCCGATAATTAAGATTGATTTCATATAAATACCCTTACCTTTCTGAAACGTTTTAGTTTCTTACCCAATCATTATTTTTTCAACAGGCAGTTGAACCGATGCTGCCTTTTTCCGTTCTGTAAAGGAAAGCGCAAAAGACATGCTTCCAATTCTTCCGCAATACATGAGCAAAATAATCAAAATGCGTGATACCGTTGTCAAATCTCTGGTAATCCCTGTGCTCATTCCTACCGTTCCAATTGCAGAAAAAACTTCAAACAGAATATCCTCCACCAAAAGCTGTGGCTGGATAAAGCAGATGATAATCACAGATGTAACCGCCATCAACAGACTGATTACCACCACATTGCTTGCTTTGCGTATCACATCATCATCAAGACGTCTGTGGAAAATATTGACTCCCTTACTTTCCCTCAAATTCGACCAGACATAAGTTACCAGTACCACGGCAGTAACCGTCTTAATACCACCCGCCGTTGAGCCGGGGCTGCCCCCAATAAACATCAGCACAATGGTAAGCAGCTTGGATGCACTGGTCAAGCCTCCCGTATCTATAGTATTAAATCCAGCCGTTCTCGCTGTAACAGAACTGAAAGCAGCAGCAAGCAGCTGATCCTTACCGTTCATCCCTCCAAGAAGATTTTCCTTTTCAAAAAGCCAGAACAGAATAGTGCCGCCAATCAGCAAAAACGCAGTTGAAAACAATGTGATTTTGGTATGAAGCATGTATTTTTTCCAACACAGACCATTCTTTCGAATATCACTCCACACAAAGAAACCAATTCCACCCAGAATGATCAATGCCATAATCACTACATTAATCAGAATATCCCCATGAAATTCCACCAGAGAAGAATACTTTCCAGAATAGGTTCCCATCAGATCAAAGCCACCATTGCAAAAAGCCGATACCGAATGGAATACTCCATAATAAATTCCCTTCCATACACCGAAAATCGGAATAAATCTGGCGGCAAGAAGCACTGCACCCACACTCTCAAATAGCAACGTCCCTTGAAAGGCTGTTTTTAGAAGGCGTAACACGCCACCCATCTGCATATAATTCATGCTTTCCTGCAAAAGCCCCCTGACACGCAGAGTAATCCTCTTTTTCAGAAGCATTGCCAAAAGCACACCCATAGTCATAAATCCCAAACCGCCAATCTGAATCATCAGCAGAATAGTACCTTGCCCAAGCAGGGTCCAATGTGTCGCTGTATCCACCACCACCAAACCAGTCACACAGGTGGCGCTGGTTGCAGTAAACAATGCCGTAAGAAAATCTGTCCTACATCCCTCTGCAGTCATTCCCGGAAGCAATAACAATAATGTACCCAAAATAATGACCGCCAGATATCCCATGGCAATGATACGCACATAGGTAAGACTATTCTTTAAAAATCCAAACATTTTCATTGTTTAATCCAGCCCTCTGTTTTCATCCAAAACTTACCTATACATTCTATACCAAAGTGCTCCTAAAATCCACAATAAAAATGATAGGAAAATTTCTCCTGATAGTGTATAATAAAACGAAAGGCTTTTTGCCATACAAAAGTTACCAAAAGGAGTATTAACTATGTCCAAAATTATTTTAACCGGTGACCGACCTACCGGACGCCTTCATGTAGGCCACTATGTAGGTTCCCTAAAGCGCAGAGTGGAACTGCAGAATTCCGGTATGTACGATAAAATCTTTATTATGATTGCCGATGCGCAGGCACTGACTGACAATGCAGAGCAACCCGAAAAGGTACGACAAAACATTGTGGAGGTGGCTCTTGACTACTTATCCTGTGGTCTTGACCCCGCTCAGTCCACATTACTTATTCAGTCACAGATTCCTGAACTTTGCGAGCTTTCCTTCTACTACATGAATCTTGTAACGGTTTCCAGACTTCAGAGAAACCCTACTGTCAAATCCGAAATCCAGATGCGTAATTTTGAGGCCAGCATTCCAGTAGGCTTCTTTACCTATCCCATCAGTCAGGCGGCAGATATTACTGCATTTAAAGCAACCACTGTTCCCGTAGGAGAGGATCAGCTTCCCATGCTGGAACAGACTAAGGAAATTGTCCGCAAATTCAACTCCGTGTACGGAGACACTTTGGTGGAACCGGACATTCTGCTTCCTGACAATAAGGCATGCTTACGTCTCCCTGGTATTGACGGTAAGGCGAAAATGAGCAAATCCTTAAACAACTGTATTTATCTTTCCGATACGGAAGAAGATGTCCGCAAGAAGGTTATGTCCATGTTTACAGACCCTAACCATCTACAGGTTTCTGATCCCGGAAATGTTGAAGGAAATCCCGTGTTCATTTATCTGGATGCTTTCTGCAAGGACGAGATGTTTGCAGAATACCTTCCCGAATATGCAAACTTAGATGAGCTTAAGGCACACTACACCAGAGGCGGACTGGGAGATGTTAAGGTAAAGAAATTCTTAAATAATGTGCTTCAAGAAGAACTTGCACCGATTCGTGCCAGAAGAAAAGAATGGGAAAAAGACATTCCTGCTGTTTACGAGATTCTCCACAAAGGCAGCCTTGAAGCAAGGGAAGCAGCAGCACAGACACTGGACGATGTAAAGAAAGCCATGAAAATCAACTACTTTGATGATCATGCACTAATTGCCGAACAGGCAGCAAAATTTTCAAAGAATTAACAGTAAAGGGTATCCTGACATTTCAGGATACCCTTTTTAATCCGATTTTCTAATGTGATACCAAAAACATTACAGCAAATAACGCAGCAATCACCCATCCAAATGGCTTAATCTCCTTAACCTTTCCAAGCAATAAATGAATCAGAATATAAGAAATCAACCCAAATGCAATGCCATAGCTGATGTTATAGGTAAAAGGCATGAATACAATTGTAAAAAATGCAGGGACAGATACTGATATGTCCTGCCAGTTTAAATCTGCTACTCCACCCATCATCAGAGCACCAACATAAATTAATGCAGCTGCTGTAACACTGCCTGGAATCAGGACAGCAATGGGGCTTAGAAACATGGCAAGCAAAAACATAATTCCTGTCACCACTGATGTGAGTCCCGTTCTTCCTCCCTCCGCTACTCCGGAAGATGACTCCACATAGCTGGATACCGTTGAAGTACCGCAAATCGCTCCCATACAGGTTGCAATTGCGTCGGAAAGCATTGCCTTCTCAAAGTTTGGTACCTCTCCGTTCTCATCCAGAATCTTTCCTCTCGCACAGGCTCCGTACAATGTTCCCAGCGTATCAAACATATCAGTCAGACACATTGCCAATGCGGAAGTAAGCACAATTAAAATCAGATCTGTCATCGTATGCTCTGCCAGATATCCCGAAAAATCAAATCCTTCCGTAAAAACCTTTCCAAATGCTTCTGTTCCCCATGCCGCAAAAGCAGTAAAGGGATTAAAATTCAGACGCTCCAAAAAACCATTGTAAAATCCCGGAACTGTAAAACCAAGCAGATAATATAAAACAGATCCTCCAACAATTCCCCACAGCACTGCACCCCTTACCTTCCGGTAAGATAATACCACAATCAATATCAGCGCTATCAGCGTCACGAGACGTGGCATAATCTCTGCCCATCCCGCCTTTCCACCCAGAATATTAAAGGAAGCAAGACTGACGCAGGTATCGCTGTTCGCTACTACCAGATCTGCATTCTGAACACCAAGAAAAGCAATGAACAAACCAATTCCTGCAGGAATCGCCGCCCTGACACATTTAGGGATTGCCTCAAACAACATGGTGCGCACTCCTGTAACTGTCAGAATAATAAAAACAATACCATCAAGCAATACCAGCACCAGTGCATTTGCGTAGGATAACCCAAACGTAAAGCACACCGTGTAAACAAAAAAGGCATTGACACCCATCCCGGAAGCAAGTCCAATCGGAAGATTTGCCATAAATGCCATCAAAAGCGTTCCCACCACAGCTGAAATAGCTGTTGCAATATAAATTGCCTGATAAGAGACTACACCCAATTCGGCAAACATACTGGAATTAACCATCAAAATGTATGCCATTACCATAAATGTTGTAATACCCGCCATGATTTCTGTCCGTACCGTGGAACCTTTTTCTTTTACCTTAAAGTATTTCTCCAACATAACCTGCCTCCTTTTTTAAATCTTTCTCCGCTTTTTTTCTAAAGTCTGTTCGGAATCCTTTTTCAGGATTCATCTTGCATTCTGAAAACAGACTATTTACTGCATTCATATACTCTACTCCGGTTTTTGCCTTGCGGATTTTCTTTATGTACCTCTCGCTGTCATCAAATAAAAACTGCATATAATTCCACAGTTCTTTCATTTTAAATAAGGTATTCGTATCTCCTGACATTATTCTTTGGTAATCTGCAAAGATTCTGTCATGAAAGCTTTTCAGTCTGTCTGAATCTATCACCTTTCCTGTCAGAATTTCTGACAATAGCCCCGGATTGGCAATTAAGCCACGCCCCAGCATAATCCTTTGAATTCCGGAAAAAGCTTCTGTAAATCTCAAGTAATCCTCTACCGTAAATATATCCCCATTATAGCAGACTGGTGCCTTGCTCTTTTCCACTGCTATACGAAATGCTTCCATATCAGGACAGTTATCATAAAAATCTGCCCTTACTCTGGGATGAATAATGAGCTCCGATAATGGATATTGGTTATAGATCTCCAGAATTTCTTCAAATTCCTCAGGTCTTTCCATCCCCACTCTGGTCTTAACAGAAACAGCAATATCCGCTTTCGCAAACACCTCTTCCAGAAAGTTGCTCAGCCTGTTCGTATCTGCCAAAAGCCCTGCCCCTTTTCCTTTGGACACTACCGTCTGGTAAGGGCATCCTATATTCAGATTAATCTCCTGATACCCCATCTCCTTAAGCTGTCTGATATAGGAAACAGCCTCCTCACCCTTACTTCCAAGGAGTTGTGGAACCACCACCATCCCCTGATTGTGCTGCTTTTTCAAATCCTCCAGTTCTCTGGACTTCATTAAGCCATTCTTATTCATTGCAATAAAAGGGGAAAAATACTTTTTAATTCCGCAGTCAAAACTTTCATGAAATGCATTTCGGTACAAATATCCTGTTATTCCCTCAAGGGGAGCAAAATAAAAATCCATGTGTTTTCTCCTGTCTAGTTAGAATCCAGAAACAGTCAACGGGTATCCGTTCAAAATCACCTAAAGCATTTTATCATAAATTACCCATTCTTCATCCAGTTTTGCACCGATATGTTCATAGAAATTTCTGGAATCCTGATTCCAGCCAAGACATTTCCATGTCATTTTCAGACAATCATTTTCCCTGGCAATGTTCTCAAGTTCTATGAAGAACTGATTTCCAATTCCGCTTCCTCTGTATGCTTCCCTGACAAAAATATCCTCCAGAAAAAGCACCTTCTTTGCAGGAAAAGAAACCAGCTGGTAATAATATGCGGCAAAGCCCACAATTTTTCCGTCCATTTCGACCTTCAGCATATGCAGCAGATTGTCCTGAAACATCAGTTTCTCCATTTCCTGTCTTGAAGCGGAAAAATAGTCCTCAAGCTTTTCGTAAGCCGCAAATTCCTGATATAATTTATAGATTTCTTCCATATCCTGTAACTTTACCATCCCAATAACCGGCAATATTTTATGATCTTTCATACAAGTTTTATCCTCACTTTCAATTTCCTAATCATTGTATCAGTTCACTTGCGCACCAGCAACACAAATCAGCTCTTTCTACTTGCATTTTGTCATAATTCACTTATACTGAAACTAACGTATTATATTAAAGCAGGAGTATTTATGAAAGCATATCAGATCAAAGACGTTAAAAATTTTATGAGCAGGCTTCTTTGCAGCGATACCTTTGACTCTTTTCTTTTGGCAGAGGCATCCATCACTACTTACAATCAGTTTCTTATCGATGGACATATGGTAAAGGAATTCTTCACCGGCGATGTCAATGACAGCGATGTGCTTCCTCCCTACGAATTTTCCGAATGGAAAAATATGCGTTCCCTTTGTTTTGACCTTATTAAAGGGAAACGCACTCCCGTTCAATTCAGGCTTGTACTGCATCTTAAACCGGAATTAATTGAAAAGATACTGACGCAGGGCGATGCTCAGGTTACCTGCAACGACATCAAATCCTTTGTTCTGAATATAAAATACGATGGCAGCATGCTTACCTGCATCACCGCCACCGCTTTTCATACATTTCTTCCTGACAAAACTCCCGACCTTCTTTGGGATCATTATGTGACAAACTTCCTAAACGACAAAGAACTCTCCTTTGAAGAGGTCTGATTGTACACACATTCGGGATTTCATGTTGACTTATCTGACGGTGTCCACCGCTGCACCTTTTAGTTCTTCTTCTGTCAGTTTCATTTCGTCCATAATTTTTTTGATTTCCTTCTGTACCGCTTCCATGGTGCCATCCAGCTCCAGCATATACTGCGATACCACCTCTGTCTGATCTGAAATCGCTTCTGCAAACTCTTTCTTTTTGTTCTTGTCCTCTTTGAGTTCCTCCAGCTTCTCTTCTTCCTCTTTTTTCTTTTCTGCTTTCTCCCTGGATGTCTCTTCCCTTTCTTCCATCTCTTCGTCGATGTGATCCTTCGCCTCGTCCATCAACATCCCCACGATCTCATCGCTTGCAGCCTCCAACACTGCATCTGCACTTTTATCAGCCTTTATCATGGTCTGTGATTTGAGCCTGTTTAACTTCGTTCCGGCGATAAAAGCATTTTCCGCCTGAATGCCTTCCTCTGCTTCCTCCATTTCTATCCTGTAAGCTTTTTCCCCCTCTTTTAGGGAAAGTGCATGCTGCTGATATTCTGTAAGCCCTGCCTCTTCAATTTCTGCTATGCGTTTTTTCTCTTCCATAGTCAGGGTCACACCGGAATCCGGAATCTGCGCATCCACCTTCTTTTCAAGAAGTTTTAAATCCTGCTCTTCCTGAGAATCCTCCTCGACACTATAGGCTTCCCGCAGTGCCAGACGTTCTTCCCTGAGCTTGTTAATCTCCTCTCCTGCATTCCCCATTTCCTTTTGGTATTGCCTGATTTTATTTCGGCTTTCCTCAAGTCTTCCATCCAGCTCCTGTTCACCAGCCCATGCATCGCTGACGATCTTCATTGCTTTTTCTCTGGCTTCCTGCCTCTTTCGTGCTATGGGGTCAAGCTTTCTATTTAAATTTCCTGCAAATATATTGCTCCGGGCATTCTCCTGTTCCTTTACATTATTCTGCCGTTCTCTTCTGGTATTGTCACCGAAAAAAATGGTGGTATTTTGATTCTGTACCTTCATAGCTCCATCTACCTCCATCCAAACAGGATACTCCTTTATCCTGTCCACACATTTCTTTATATATCGTCATTTCTGCTTCATTCAAACAGTGCAATCCATACTCTTTTACCATGAACTTATAGAAGTTCTGCCTATGATGGGCATAAATAACTCTACTCCTTATGGATAATCTCCAGATCCTTTACATATTTCCTTTCCATCTGATGTCTCGCCTTTCGGTTTTCCACGGTATCAAAAATAATGGAAAAGTCATAATCCTCCGGATACAACTCATCTGAGGAGACATGCAGCTTTACCCTCTTATGATTAATATAAATTTTCTTATCAGGAAGCTGAACGCGAAGTACACCCTTTTCATTTACTGGCTCACAGACAATACCAATCTTCTTATCTGGATAAACCATCACACTGTCCCCACGCCTAAATTTCTCGGAAAGCTGCTTCTGGTGAAACGGTTTGCTTTTTTTGACAGAGGCATTCTTTTCCTTCCTCAGTCCCTGTTCTAACTGGGTGTCAAACTCCTTTCCCACACTACTACTTCCATAGGCTGCCTTTTGTGCCTCCCACAGCATTCCTTCCGGCATCCCCAGTTTTCTGGCAATATAGAAAGCGCAGCTTTCTCCTGCCTCTCCAATAATCAGCTGATAAAGAGGTCTTAAACTTTCTTTATCAAATGTCATGCGGGCATTGACAACGCCTTCCTCCTGCTCTGCATAGGTCTTTACTTCAGGGTAATGGGTGGTTACCAGATAAAGCGCACCACTCTTTTTCAGTTCCTTTAAAATAGCAATGGCAATTCCCATTCCCTCTGCCGGGTCGGTGCCAGAACCAAGCTCATCTAAGATAACCAGACTCTCCTTGTCTGCCTTTCTCAAAATAGAAAGCACATTTGTAATATGTGCCGAAAAGGTCGACAGGTTCTCTGTAAGATTTTGCCCATCTCCGATGTCGCAGAGAATCATGTTATTCATACAGATTTCTGCCCTTTCACAGGCAGTATGCAGACCACATTGCGCCAGAAGGCAATTTAACGCTACCGTCTTAATGGCTACCGTCTTTCCCCCGGTATTGGGTCCTGTGATAATGACACCCTTAATTCCCCGCCCTATTTCAAATTGAAGGGGAACATTCACTTTCCGATCCATCAGGGGATGTCGTCCACCTTCAAGCCGTATATAACGCTCTGTATTGATGGATGGCTCCACACCATCATAAGCCATGCTCAGCTTTCCCTTGGCAAAGATAAAGTCAAGCTTCTCGATGGTTGCATTGTTTTTTACGATGATATCCGCCTTATCCGAAAGCATTGCTGTAAGGGTATACAGAATTCGCCTTTCTTCATTTTCCTCATCAATCCTCATTTCCTGCAATTCTTCATACAGCTTTGCCACTGCCACAGGTTCTATAAACAGGGTGCTTCCTGTGGATGATTTGTCAATCACAGAGCCCGGCACTTTAAACTT
>CAMBLS010000008.1 GCA_945868485.1 uncultured Lachnospiraceae bacterium
TATTTCCAACATTAAGAAGATAGAATAACTTAATGTTTAAGAAAAAGGTTGAGATGTAACACCTCAACCTTTTTGTGCAAACTTATTTGCTTTCTACACCATATTTCTTATTGAACTTATCAATACGTCCATCAGTTCTTGCAGCTTTCTGCTGACCTGTGTAGAATGAATGGCACTTAGAACAAACTTCAACGTGAATATCCTTTTTGGTTGAACCTGTTACAAATGTGTTGCCACAGTTACAAGTTACAGTTGCCTGATAATACTCAGGATGGATTCCTTCTTTCATGTTTTCACCTCTCTATAGAAACTTAATAATCAATTCGTTCTCATCCTCTGCACAATTAAATGTGCTTAATACATATACTCCTGTATATGCAACCCGAAACAGCTTTTTAATTGTATCATAGCTTATTCTATGATGCAAGCCTTTTTTAAAACCATTTTATTTTTTTAACCATGTTTACAAATTCCTGATTATTTCTGGTTTTTGCAAACATATCAAGGATCTTGTCCACTGCTTCCTCAGGCTTTAATCCATTCAATGCCTTTCGCATGATATTGATTGCTTCCAGTTCCTCCTGGGATAAGAGAAGGTCTTCTCTTCTCGTACCGGATTTGGGAATATCAATAGCAGGAAATACACGTTTTTCTGACAGTTTACGATCCAGCACAAGCTCCATATTACCGGTACCTTTAAATTCCTCGTAAACCACATCATCCATCTTGCTTCCGGTATCTACCAGAGCAGTTGCAAGAATGGTAAGAGAACCGCCTTCACGCATATTTCTGGCTGCGCCAAAGAATCTCTTCGGCATATGTAATGCAGCCGGGTCAAGACCACCTGAAAGGGTACGTCCGCTTGGGGGTACCGTCTGGTTATATGCCCTGGTCAATCTGGTAATACTGTCAATCAGAATCATAACATCCTTCTTATGCTCTACCAGGCGTTTGCCTCTCTCGATTACCATTTCGGAAACCCGCTTATGGTGCTCCGGTAATTCATCAAAAGTAGAATAAATTACCTCTACATTAGGCCCCTCAATTGCTTCCTTAATATCTGTCACTTCTTCAGGACGTTCATCAATCAACAGAATAATCAGATGAACTTCAGGTGAATTACGTTTTACAGACTTGGCCACATCCTTAAGGAGTGTGGTTTTACCTGCCTTGGGAGGGGATACAATCATACCACGCTGTCCCTTACCAACTGGGCTGATTAAATCCATAATTCTCATTGCAACGCTGGCGCCGGGCATTTCAAGGTGTAGCCTTTCGTTAGGGAAAATAGGCGTCATGTCCTCAAAATTGCATCTTCTGGCTGCCACCTCCGGTGGATAACCATTAATAGACTTCACATAAAGCAAAGCAGCAAATTTTTCTCCCTGTGTTCTGACACGGGTATTTCCCTCAAGAATATCACCTGTCTTCAATCCAAATCTTCTGATTTGACTGGGTGCCACATAGACATCATGGTCACCGGGTAGATAATTTTCACATCGAATAAATCCATAGCCATCCGGCATAACCTCAAGAATACCGCTTGCAGCAATACCGCTGTCCAATTCTGCCGGATACTTGTCCTCATCAGCCTTAGGTTCTTCCACTTTTGTCTCTGTGCGGTCTGTCTTATACTCTGTTTTTTCAACTTTTTCTGACCGCTCTGTTTTTTCTGTTCTTTCCGGCTTTTCGGCTTTTGCTTCCTTTGCATCGGCTTTAGCCTTATCCTTTTCATCCTCTGCAAGCATCAATTCCACCAGCTCAGCCTTCTTCATCGTTGATGTGCCCTTCAGTCCTCTGGCTTTTGCAATCGCCTTCAGGTCAGCAAGCGCCAAAGACTCATACTTCTCTCTCATAAAATCCTCCATTCATATCCAAACAAATTGCAATCTATTACAATAAAAAAATTTATTTTTCTTCGGGAAATTATTACGACTTGTTATCTGAAATGTCTATATAATGAATTATACAACAAAAAATGGAAAATAGGAAGTCGTTCTTTACAACGACTTCCTGAAATTTATTTATTCTTTTCCGTCCCAGCAATAGGTACAAAGCTTGCTCTTATCAATTCCTACAGACTCAATCATATCATCCAGTCTGTGATACCTTAAGCTTGTGAAATTCAGCTGAACACCAATGCGTTTTACCATCTCCTGATATTCCGGTGTTTCTGGATTAGAATAGGCACTTAAATTCACGTTCTTTCCGTCCCCTTCCATCTCCTTGATAATTCTTCTGGTAATTAGATCCATCTCCGATGTGGAACGGGAAAAATTCAGGTATTTACATCCGTATAAAAGAGGCGGACAGGCAGGTCTGATGTGAACCTCCTTAGCACCACTCTGATATAGAAATTCCGTAGTCTCACGAAGCTGTGTTCCACGCACAATGGAATCATCAATTAACAAAAGACTCTTATCCTGAATCAGGTCATGAACCGGTATCAGCTTCATCTTGGCAATCAGATTTCTCTGGCTCTGCATGGTAGGCATGAAAGATCTTGGCCAGGTAGGTGTATACTTGATAAAGGGTCTTGAAAAGGGGATTCCCGATTCATTGGAATATCCAATGGCATGGGCAATTCCTGAGTCCGGTACTCCTGCCACATTGTCAGGAGAAACGTCGTCTCTCTTCGCAAGAAGAGCACCACAGTTATAACGCATTTTTTCTACGCTGATTCCCTCATAGGAAGAAGAAGGATATCCATAGTAAACCCACAGGAAGGTACAAATCTTCATCTCTGATCCGGGCTTTACAAGGGTTCTTACCTCCTCCGGTGTGACAATCACAATCTCTCCGGGACCTAACTCCCGCTCGTCCGTATAACCTAAGTTTAAATAAGCAAAGCTTTCAAAGGAGATGCAATACCCCTCCTCCTTTTTGCCGATCACAACCGGCGTTCTTCCCACCTTATCCCTTGCTGCATAAATGCCCTTGGGCGTGAGAATGGCAATGGTCATGGAGCCGTCAATCAGTTCCTGCGCATAGGTAATGCCCTCAATCAGATTTTCCTTCTGGTTTATGATGGCTGCTACCAGCTCTGTTGCATTGATATCGCCACCACTCATCTCCAAAAAATGAGAATGTCCCATTTGAAAAATCTGAGCAACGATTTCATTCATATTGTTAATCTTTCCCACTGTCATAATGGCATAGGTGCCATGATGGGAACGAACCAGCAGAGGCTGTGGTTCATAGTCCGAAATACATCCGATGCCTAAATTACCCTGCATCTCATTGACATCTTTATCAAACTTGGTACGGAAGGGTGCGTTTTCAATATTGTGAATAGCACGGTCAAAGCCTTTTTCCTTACTGTATACCGCCATTCCTGCTCTTCTGGTTCCTAAATGGGAATGATAGTCTGTACCGAAAAACAAATCAAATACACAGTCCTTTTTTGAAGCAACTCCAAAAAATCCACCCACCGCTTAGTCCTCCTTAAACATTAATCTCTGCTTTTACGCCAAGCAGTTCTTTATTTTTATCTAAGACAGGCTGGATTACCTTCGCAAGGAAGTTTTCTACCTGCTCTTTGGAACGTCCTACATATCTGGAAGGTTCCATGGTTTTCTGTAAATCCTCCAATGACATGTTAAAGGCAGGATCCGCTGCAATAAGCTCTAAAAGATTATTTTCTTTTCCTTCTACCTTTACATTCTTTCCTGCTTCCATAGAAAGCTCTCTGATTCTCTCATGAAGCTCCTGTCTGTTTCCACCCATCTTAACAGCATCCATCATAATGTTTTCGGTTGCCATAAATGGAAGCTCGCTCATCATGTGCCTTTCAATCACCTTAGGATATACCACCAGTCCATCCACTACATTCAGACACAAGTCTAAAATTCCATCAATGGCAAGAAAAGCTTCCGGTATAGAAAGACGCTTATTTGCAGAGTCATCCAGCGTTCTTTCAAACCACTGGGTAGCGGATGTAATGGCTGGATTTAAAGCATCAATCATCACATATCTTGACAGGGAAGCAATTCGTTCGCTTCTCATAGGATTTCTCTTATATGCCATAGCGGAGGAACCAATCTGGCTCTTTTCAAAAGGCTCTTCCACTTCCTTTAAATGCTGCAAAAGACGAATGTCATTGGACATCTTATGTGCGCTTGCTGCAATTCCTGCCAGCACATTGACCACTCTGGTGTCCACCTTACGGGAATAGGTCTGTCCTGACACCGGATAGCATTCTTTAAAGCCCATCTTTTCAGCAATCATGGGGTCAATCTTGTCAATGGTTTCCTGATCCCCATTAAACAATTCAAGGAAGGAAGCCTGGGTTCCTGTGGTTCCCTTAGAACCAAGAAGCTTCATCCCTGATAATACATAATCAAGGTCTTCTAAGTCTAACGAGAACTCCTGCATCCAGAGAGTTGCCCTCTTTCCTACGGTAGTGGGCTGGGCAGGCTGGAAATGAGTAAATGCCAGTGTAGGCTGCGCTTTATACTTATCTGCAAATGCCGCCAGCTCTGCAAGCACATTTACAAGCTTTTTCTTCACCAGTTCCAATGCTTTGGTCATCACGATGATGTCCGTATTATCGCCTACATAACAGCTGGTTGCACCCAAGTGGATGATGCCTGCCGCCTTAGGACACTGCTGTCCATAAGCATACACATGGCTCATCACATCATGACGCACTTCCTTTTCTCTTGCCTTTGCCACATCATAGTTGATGTCTTCGGCATGCTCTTTCAGTTCGTCAATCTGCTCCTTAGAGATAACCGGCTTACCATTCTGTGAAAGTCCCAGCTCCATCTCTGTTTCTGCCAGGGCAATCCACAGCTTTCGCCAGGTTCTGAATTTCATATCGGGTGAAAAGATATACTGCATTTCCTTGCTGGCATAACGCTCAGACAAAGGGCTTACATATCTGTCTGTACTCATATTAATCCTCCAACTAATCCCTATTTATCAAATTCTCCTCGGATATCCTCTACAGGTGGGTCCATGGGATAGTTCCCATTAAAACAGCCCTTACAGATACCCAAATCTCCTACCAACTCATGGAGCCTCTCTTCCTTAAGATACCCAAGGGAATCTGCTCCTATGATACTGCAAATTTCATCCACCGTCCGGTTATATGCAATCAGCTGTTCTCTTGCCGGTACATCCGTGCCAAAATAACAAGGCCACAAAAAGGGCGGCGAGCTGACTCTCATATGGACTTCCTTTGCGCCCGCCTGTCGCAGCATATGCACGATTCTGTCAGAGGTTGTTCCTCTTACAATAGAATCATCTATCATAATAATCCGTTTACCCTCTACAGCTTCCCTTAACACATTCAGCTTAACCTGAACACTACTCTCTCTGTTCTTCTGCTTAGGCTTAATAAAAGTACGCCCCACATAGCTGTTCTTCACAAAAGCCTGTCCATATGGAATTCCTGACTGAAGAGAATAGCCAAGCGCTGCATAGTTACCTGATTCCGGCACTCCCACTACCAGATCCGCATCTACCGGTGAATCCATAGCAAGAAATTTACCTGCCAGAATACGAGAGTTGTAAACACTTACGCCGTCAAAATAGCTGTCCGGTCTGGCAAAATAAATATATTCAAACACACATCTTGCATGCTGATTTTTCGGAATACACATACTCTTATCCGATTCAATCCCTTTTTCCGGGGAAATGGTCACGATTTCTCCAGGTTCCACATCTCTTACAAAGGTAGCTCCTACCGTGTCCAATGCACAGGTTTCTGAAGCCAGAATATATGCATTCTCCCGCTTTCCGATGCACAAAGGCTTAAATCCAAAAGGATCTCTTGCACCAATCAGTTTACGTGGAGACATGATAATCAGTGAATACGCACCTTTGATTTTCTTCATGGCACGTCCCACTGCTTCTTCTACTGTCTTAGAATTCAGACGCTCCCTTGCAATGAGATATGCGATAATCTCTGAGTCAATGGTGGTCTGGAAGATTGCTCCGGTATATTCCAGTTCATGTCTAAGCTCCGGCGTATTAATCAGATTACCGTTATGAGCCAGTCCCAAAGTTCCCTTTACGTAATTCAATACCAAAGGCTGCGCATTTTCTCTTGTAGAACTTCCGGCGGTAGAGTATCTCACATGTCCTACCCCGATATCACCTTTAAGCTTCTCCAATATTTCAGGTGTAAAGGCTTCATTTAAAAGCCCCATATCTTTCGAACTTAACACCTTCCCTTTCGGGCCTGCAGTATCACTTACGGCAATACCACAGCTCTCCTGACCTCTGTGCTGCAAGGCAAATAAGCCATAATAAATGGTAGATGCCACATCTGCACCGTCAAAATCATAAATACCGAATACACCACATTCCTCTGAAAGCTTGTCCTTTTTTTCCATAACGTCAATCCTCTAAATGTCTATCTTAAACTCCCTTGGGCTTATCAAAATGCTATTATGCAAGTCCAAGACGTTTAAATACTTCGTTATAAGCTTCCTCTACATTTCCAAGATCTCTGCGGAAACGATCCTTGTCTAATTTTTCGTTAGTATTTACATCCCACAGACGACAGGTATCCGGTGAAGTTTCATCTGCCAGAAGAATCTGTCCATGGAAACGTCCAAATTCGATCTTAAAATCAATCAGTTTGATATCTGCCTGAAGGAAATAAGCCTTTAACACTTCATTAACTTTAAAAGCATACTTCTTGATGGTTTCAATTTCTTCCCATGTAGCTAATCCCAGTGCAACTGCAAAATAGCTATTGATAAGAGGATCGCCCAGCTCGTCATTTTTGTAGCTGAATTCAATGGTAGGCTCTTTGAAAGGAGTTCCTTCCGGTACACCAAGACGCTTTGAAAAGCTTCCTGCCGCAACATTACGGATAATAACCTCAAGAGGAACGATTTCCACTTTTTTCACTGCAGTTTCTCTGTCACTTAACTCTTCAATCAGGTGTGTGGGTACTCCTTCTTTTTCAAGAAGCTTGAACACGTGGTTAGTCATACGGTTATTAATGACGCCCTTGCCTACAATGGTTCCCTTTTTCTCACCATTAAAAGCGGTTGCATCATCCTTATAATCCACGATTACTACATCGGGATCATCAGTTGCAAATACCTTCTTTGCCTTTCCTTCATAAAGCTGTTCCATTTTTTTCATGGTTTCCTCCATTCCGCTGCCACGGCAGCATTAAAATTAAAAATAATTTATGATTGAAATTTACCAATAAATTCCCTGACTCTGTCCTGATCAGACGCAAAAATCTCCTCGGGTGTACCCTGTGCCTGAATCACGCCCTGCTCCATAAAAATAATCCTGTCAGAAAGCTCTCTGGCAAACTGCATTTCATGAGTTACAATAATCATGGTCATATGTTCTTTAGCCAGTTCCTTAATGACCTTAAGAACCTCTCCCGTAAGCTCCGGATCTAATGCAGAGGTTGGCTCATCAAAGAAAAGAATCTTAGGCTGCAATGCCAATGCTCTCGCAATGGATACTCTCTGCTGCTGTCCGCCGGAAAGCTGATATGGATAGGCATCTGCCTTATCAGAAAGTCCCAACTGCAAAAGCAGCTTTTCGGCCCTTTCCTTTGCCTCCTTTTTCGGTACACCATCTACACTGACAGGTGCATCAATAATGTTTTTCATGACACTATAGTGAGGGAATAGGTTAAAGTTCTGAAACACAAGTCCAAAATTCTTACGGATATCCTTCATTTTACTTTTTCCTGCATAAACGCATTTTCCATTCTCCTCCCATGCTGCTTTTTCGCCCAGATAGATGAGTTCTCCTCCTTCCATCTTCTCAAGCATAGTAGCACATCTAAGAAGAGTGGACTTACCTGAACCCGATGGCCCAATAATCGATATAACCTCCCCTTCTCTTACCGAAAGGGAAATATCCCTGATTACATCCAGTCCGTCAAAGCTCTTGCGCATATGATTAATTTCCAGCAAAACTTTTTTTTCTTTTTCCATTTCGATACCAAACCTTTCCTGCAGCTGTGGCTCTTACCTGTAATAATTCATTGCCTTTTCAATCCGTTCCATTACAAACGCTACTACCAGATTGAATATGTAATAAAACAGCCCCGCAACCATCAGCGGTACCATACTGGTGTCCTTCGCTGCGATCTGCTTTGCCATAGTGAACATCTCTGCCTGTGCCAGAACAAATGCCAGGGATGTATCCTTAACAAGTGTAATTGTTTCATTGGTAATTGCCGGCAGAATCCGTTTGATAACCTGGGGAAGAATAATCTTAAAAAAAGTCTGCGCCCTATTATATCCCAGCACTTTGGCTGCTTCATATTGCCCTATTGCCATAGACTCTATGCCACCTCTGTAAATCTCTGCAAAATAGGCTGCATAATTAATGGAAAACGCCAAAATAATTGCCGGGAAACGGTATCCCCTGAGATTTAATCCAAATAGATAGTAGGGGGCAAAATAAACTACAAGCAACTGAAGCATCAGGGGGGTTCCACGCATAATGGAAATATAAAATTTGCTAATTCCCCTTACCAATCCTCGCTTTGACATTCTCCCAAAAGCGATTACCAAACCTAATGGCAGGGAAAAAAGAAGCGTCAGAAAAAAGATTTCTGCCGTTGATATCATACCTTTTCCTAATTGCATTAACATGGTTACTGTGCTCATTTGCTCTCCTATCCGTACAAACGCATCATTGATGCGGTTTAAGAACAAACAGGGCAGAAAACTCAAATGCCGCCGACATCCTCGCCGCCCTAACATTGTCATAAATTCTGCCCTTTATTGTTCTACAGTCACATACTCAAATTTCTTTTTATTACTTGCCAAGACAAACGCTGTCTTCCAGTCCGTACTGTTTTGCGATTTCCATAAACTTACCATCTTCTACCATTTCAAGAAGAGTAGCTTCTACCTGATCCTTAAGTACCTCATTTCCAAGAAGGAAGCCGATACCATACTGCTCTGTTGCAAGCTTTTCATCCATGATCACGTAGCCGTCACCTCTGGATTCAATCTGATAATTTGCAACACCGATATCAATTGCCAGCGCATCAATAGCACCTGCCTCTAAATCCATAAATCCAGTGTTATAATCTGCATACTGTTTTAATTCTGCAAAGGTTGCTGCCAAATCTGCTGCATCGCTCTCCAAAGCAGCAAGTGCAGAAGAGTCCTTCTGAACACCTACAATCTTATCTGCAAGATCCTCAAAGGAAGTGATTCCTGCATCTGTTTTTACAACAAATACCTGGCTGTTATCAACATAAGCCACGGACCATGTGTAAGCATCCTCACGTCCGTTCATGGTAAATCCGTTCCAAATACAATCAATAGAACCAGATGAAAGCTCCATATCCTTGGAATCCCAGTCAATAGGCTGTTTCACCAGTTCCCAGCCATTGCGGGCACAAACCTCTGCTGCAAGATCAAGGTCAAATCCGGTGTACTCACCATTTTCATCCATGTAACCATAAGGGGGAAATTCTGCATCAAACCCTACTGTAAAGGTTGTTCTGTCATCTGCAGATGTTTCCTCTGCTGCTGTTTCTTCTGTTTCAACATTCTCAGTTGTTTCCACTTCCTTGGCAGTTTCTTCTTTGGCTGCTCCGCATCCGGAAAGCAGTCCCATAGTCATTGCTGTTGCTACAAATAATGCAATCCACTTTTTCATACTCTCTCCTCCATTCTGCCGCATGTACACGACATAAATCCTTCTATAGATACTGCACCATGCTATCATAGTAAAGTGCTTTTCCATACGAATATCATGCTATCATGCTCCTAAATAGAAGTCAAGAAAAATCCTTTTCATACTCGCCTACAATTTTTAAAATTTCTTTTGCATATTTAGGATATTTTTCTACCAGATCTTTAATCTCTGCCTGTGCCTTTCCTGCAATTACTTCTTTATTATAATCCATTCGTCTTCTTAAGGACTGTCTTCTGATAATCAGGTTATGCCTGATTTCAACCATTTCCTTCTTATCCAAAAGTGCTGCCGTCTGGTGAAGCCATATCATAGGATCCTTTACCTGATATCTGCGCAGAACATGCAAAAGTTCTTTCTGACACTGGTCAAGCTGTCTTTCCGCCTGCTGATAACTGTGTCTCTCTGCCTTTTCCTCCAGATATTGCTGCCAGCTCTTTCCCAATTCGTCTGCACTGGAAACCTTATATTTCATGTAAAGATAATCCAGTAGATGGGTGTTATTCACATATCGAATCTTTACCGTATTCTGGAGTCTGATAATTCGCCCAATTCCATTTTCCACCTGGGAAAGCTCTCTGACGGAGTCATTATATTTCACAAAAATGGCAGTAATGGCAACGGCGCCAACCGCTGCCGCAGCGAGATAACCAATTTTCGTGTTCATTCGGAATCCGTATTGTAATGCCATAAGAATCAAAATACAGATAATTACTGCAACCGTACAGACGATGGTCATGGATCTGGTATCAGCAATGGTACGCCGCAATTCATTTCTTCTGAACAGATAAGCATGCTTTTCCCCATCAAGCTTACGGAGGTCACGTTTAATCAGTTCCTGATAATCTTCTGCTTTTGTCAGCTTTTCGTAGCCTTCCTGAACTTCCTCCTCCATGCGTTCCATCTGATGATATTTCACATCACTCATCTTATTGACTCTTTCCTTATAACCTGCCTGTTGCTGTTCCAGTGCATCAATCTTTTTGGCACAGGTAATCAGCTCCTCCTTTTCTTCTTCAGGAAGCGCCTCAATTTCCTCCATATCCTTCAGGTAAGAGGTCACCATATTATACTCAAATTGGAGGGTTTCAAGCTCTCTGGAAGCCTCTGCAATCTGTTCCAGACATCCTTTTACATACTCCTCCCTCTGCTGCCTGTCATTGATTTGCAGATCATCCCTGTCATAGATAATCTCATTCCAATCCTCAATTTCAAATTCAGGCTCTTCTATTTTCTTTTTCCATAAAAGCAGTTTCTTTAAAAGCCCCATATAACTCCGCCTTTTGTTTTCAGCTATTGTGATACAAGCTCCCTGTATTCATCCTTTTGCCGGGATATAATTCTATCAATTTCTTCGTAGTAGGATGCCACATTTCCCTCATCCTTATATATTTCAAGTGCCGTAAGCCTTCTGTTTTCCTCAGAAGCCTCAAATTCTTCTCTGGCTGCTGTCAGCATTTTTTCCACCCGCAAAGACAGACTATGGTATTCTCCGTGTTCGGCAATAAACCCAATATACGCATCCTCATTAAGATGCAGCCTCTGGGCTGTAAGATACTGGATACCAGAGTCTTCATTTCCTGACATATCATATGCCCTCTTAAAGTATCTGGCAGCCATTTCAAACATAAACTGTCCTGCATATGCCACTCCCATATTGTGATAGATTAAAGGCTTTAATGAACTTTCCGTATCAGGAAGCATCCTGCACAGATTATCATATTCGTCTAAGGCAAGCCTGTATCTGCGGTTCTTCATCAGAAAATCAGCCTGCTTTTTTTTCCTTTCATAATCACTCAGCCCTACATTGCTCTGGAGAACTTCATCAATTTTTTTTACTTCATCGTCTGTGCAATAGTTTACATAACTCATGATTGTATTGATAAAAATCCCCGTCTGGCTGCCTTTATGAAGAAGGTTGAGCAGCTGGTGGCTTAAATCCGCCAATCCACATTCCTTATCAATCCACTCTGCAAGCTCCCTGTTCATCACATTCTGATCAATCATAAAGGGATTGCTTGCAAACAGATAACAAAGTTCTTCCACACAATATACATTCACACAGATATTTTCAAATCGATATGGGGTTTTGGCATATTTTCCTGTACATAAGATCATTCTGCCCATAAAATGCCGCTCCTTTTATCACTACACCGAAATATTATGAGTCCAGGCCTTTCCACTGGATGGAAATAATTCCCCAAATCCCATATCCTCTACTGTTATGGCTGCCTGGTCTACCGCAGTCATCTCAATATGTACATTCAGCCTGGTGGTTCTCGCTGGGCGCTCTGGCAATCCTTCCAATATAACCACCCTGTTCGTCACATTTCCTCCGGTCAGTGGCGTAATTACAAATTTCAGTTCATTTCCGCTTTCTAAAATCACATCAAACTCTGATTCTGCCTCATACCAGTTGACACCAGCATCCAAAATTGCATAGTAGGATTCTTTTCCCTGTCTGAGTACCCTGATGCCAATATTTGACTTCAGTTTATCAACACCTAAATAAACATTTTCCTTCCACTCCGCACTTGGATTCATGCGCTCCAGCATTCCATAGCATGCACCCTTGCTGTACAGATTATTGCCCTGAAATACTCTCCGGTTTTTACAAAGCAGTTTTAGAGACTCCTTCGCCCATCCTTCCTTAAAACCATCTCCTAAAAGAAAAATGGTAGAAACATTACTGTTTTTCAGATTATCTTCCGCTATCTCCAGGAACTGTTGGTCCAGTTCCATCATCTCCTGCTGTTTTTCGTTTTCTGCTTCTGCCCAGATTTTTCGCTCCATCTCCGGATATTCTGCCTGTCTGATAAAAACAACCTTCGGTGTGGTTTTGATGTTTCGTTCCAGATGCATTAGCTTAAGTGATGTATCATATTCAAATATCATTACATCATTTTTCCAAAGTTCCTTGTTTTGGTGAAGCATGTAAACATAAAAACTCTCCCGGTGACTTTGAAAGCAGATATGCTGTGCCTTCAGCTGTAAGCCCATAGCTACCTTCCCCAGAATATCTACCATGCGGGGACTAAGCTCCTCCACGGTAAACATAAAAGCCTCCACCTGACTTAAAGATATTCTGATGTTAAGAAGCGCCAGACTTCTTTTCACAAACAAGGTAAGAAGCGCTATCGGATCAAATGCCTCCCCCTCTACTATTACATCTTCGCCACGCTCTGCCTGTGTGAGCAGATTCTCCACAAGAATGCCATTTTCCTCTTTTGCAAACTTAATTGCTTCTTTCCCGTAATACCATTGTCCTACACCACTTCTTTTACAGAGAACCATTGGAATATTGTACTGCTCTGTTCCCGCTACTGCAGAAACAGTCTCAGGCTCCTCATTCTCCAATCCGCAAAAACTAATTTGCGCAAAGGTACGTCCCATATCATACCCCAGAACAATCTTTTTATTCTTTTTACCTGCAGGTTCCTTCTGTCCCTGAAACATCTTACTCCCATCTCCCCGCATTTAACGCATATGAAACATTTCTTTTACAATATAATCCTTTTCAAAATACTCATAAAGGAGAGTCTCCATGGTGCCATGATCATGAAGGTTCCTTCCAATCGCAATATCATTGAGCAAACTATATTTACTTTCCCTCTGCTCTCTTCCGGTGTCATTCCGACTCAGTGTTCCACTTTCTGTCAGTTGCTCTTTTCCATCTTCCGTTTCCGTAATGTAATATTGCAGACGTTCTCCAAAGAATAGAACGAATTGTTTGACACACACACCACCAAACATATTCTGCATCTCTTCCTTCACATATTCTCCTTCAACATCTCCATCCTTTTCGACTAAATAATGAATGACTGCCTTATTTCCATCCCTGACATGATATTCTACCATGGTCTTATCCATAAACTGCCTCATAAAGGCAATATGATCGGCATATTCCCTGAAGTAAGGGAAGTACTTGTTTTTGGAAAGGATCTCTCGCAGGAAGATAATTACATAACGGGATATCACTTCATCCATCTGCTTTTTGTTTTCTGCATAATACTTTGTATATGCCAATTTACATACAAAGGGCAGTTCCTCCTGCCTTTCTGCTACCTTCTGTACTTCCTCTAGAATATATGCATCCGTAAGCTTGTCCCTTACGAAATAATCATAGGAACACTGGGCAAGGAATGCCAATTCCACTTCCTGTCTGGCACCACCTGCAATATAGCGTTTAAAGATCTCTACCCTTTCCACAACAAAGGCTCCGGTGTAAAGCATCTGGCGCAAAATACGCTCGCAAATTTCGTAGGTGTCAAGTCCAAATGCCTCTGCTGCTTTCCAGATATCCCTCATTTCCTTACTGGTGCCTTTAAAGTATCTGCACAGATAGATTAGTAAATTTTCATCATATTTCCCTGCCACAAAAGCCATATGTGCCAGCAGCAGCATGGTATCATCTTCTCCCATCTCCTCCATTGCCAGCAATCTGCTGCAAAGACGTACCATCAGCTTAGCTTCTATGCCTTCTCCACCTCTTAGCCTAATCCACTGATAAGCCTTTTCGTACATTCCACGAATGACCATAAGGCGTACTACCTGAGTAAAGCAGTCACTTTCTATCTGATCAGGTTCCAATTCCTTAAGATAGTCATCCAGTTCTCTCATCTTGTCATTATCGTAAAAATAATGAACCAGCCGCATACGGATTTCCCGTCTGACACTCTCTATTACCTGATCATCCTGTGTAATCCGCTTCATATATTCAACATTTTCGTCATTGACTCCTGCCAGTTCCTTTCCTCTTTCACAAAACCATAAATCGAAATGAATGCAATCCGTTACATAAGGGGTAATCATAGAGGCAAGCTTATCCGGCAAAAGGAGTCTTTCAAGAATATATTCTTCCTGTCTGCAATAGCGGTTTCCTCCGGCATCTTCCAAAAGAACCCGGCAGTTGCTTCCATAAACGGGAACATACGCCTCTTTTCCCACAATGGGATAAACTACCTCTTCCCGTTCTTTTTCATAGATCAAAATGACCTTTCGGATATTACTGCGCATCACAGTAAGATGCTGTACAAAAAGTGCGGTTGCCAATCCCTTGGCAGTTTCCTCCGTAATCATTACCGGAGTAATCAAATTCTTATATAAGTATGCCAGATACTTATTATTTTTACCTTTTAAAATTTGAAACACCACAAAACGCTCTATCTGCTCTTTATAGCTTAAATAAAGCTCCGGGTACTGCTCTTTATTCCGATAAACATAAGCATAAAGAAATGAGTTATGTAAACTATCCAGGTTGCTGTCAAAGGCAAAGTACATTAGAACAATTTTAGGAATCACGCAATCATCCCTAAGCCTTAAAGACATCATATAATACTCATAAAGTCTTGTTATTCTCAGTTCCTTTTCAATTCCCTTTTCATACCATGGAAAAGCAAACTCTTCCGTTACATTCCCTTTAATCAGCAAGGTGCATATGGCCTGCAGCGTCTCATCTGAGGGAACTAATCTATAACAGACCTTTAAAATATGAAACAACGTCTTCTCATAGTTTTTCTGTTTTTGTGCCAGATAAACGATCTGTTCCATCACTCCCGGCGTCAAAAGCTCCCTTTTGGCTGCATAGGCTAAAACCTGTAGTTCAAATTCATCCAGTCGCATAAGCAAGGTGGGATTTGCAACAATCAGGTTCCACGCTTCAATATATAGTACCGGGCTGCTGCATCCCTGTTTGAACTGACTCTCAAGAACAATCCATTTTCTGGAAGGACTTTTGGTATAATCCTCTGCAAGATAAAGAAGAAGCCATGCGATTCTCCAATTGTCAGAATTTTGTGTGAATATCCGTTCCACCTGATCTGCCACTTCATCGATATACGCCTCCTGCCTGTTCAGCAGGGTAGTAAGATAAAGATAATAGCAATACACAGTAGGTTCGAAGTTTCCTTCTATCATGGCATATACCTGATTAAGAAGCCATTCTGCTTCATTATAGCGTTCCCCTGTAATCAATAGCTGTGCCTGAAACAGTTTGAATGACGGATCATGATCGTCCATTTGGATAAGTGTATCTACCAGAGCACTGGTTTCCTTCATCCACGAAGCTGCACTGATCTTCTTAGTGCGAAAGGCCTCATAATACTGCATCAACTCCACAATGACATGCTTTTTCTGTCTTCGTACTTTGGATATTTTACTGGATATAGGTTTATTCAGCACGGTAATCTCTGCTTTTATGGAAACATATGGATTACTTAAGCGAATAGTACCATAATTTTTGCCCCCATGAAGTTTTTCTGCAGATATATAAAAAGGTAATCTGTAACAATTTCCCAAAAAATCCTCATCCCTGATCATTTCCTTCTCAAGAATCAGAAAATCACCTTCAACATCTATAAATAATTCCGAATATCCCCATCCATTCCGATTAATTACCAGCCTGCTCTCTACCATATCCGCAGGGTTATCTATCTGTATTTCTGATTCCTCAAGAATAAATTCCACCTTTTGCTTCTTTTTAATTTCAAGGAGAAATTCTTCCACATTCTGTTCCCGTTTTGCACCACCTGACAGCCCTTTATAAATACTGTAATACTGTCTGTCTGCCCCACTTAAAATGCGTTCAAATTTTTCAGAATAAAACAGACTGACGGCTTCATCCCAGTTGGTTCTCGCAAGGTTGGCAAAATGGAACAGATTTCTGATATTTCCCAGTTCTGATTCCAGCGTCCCGGAAACTATAGTAACGCTATAAGGGATATAATATTCCCCCTGATTGGATATGATCCTGAACTCACCTTTTAACGTTTCTCCTTCCGTCATACCTGATGAATCAAAAAAATAAGGTATTTCCTCCTTAGGACCTGAAAACTCCCTGACCAGGCATTGCATTCTCAATCTGGTGGAGGATAGGGTTCCTTCCGTCACTTCATTGTCCGGTCCGAAGATAGTAAAACTGCCCTCGTAGTTCTCTCCTTCATTCAGACTCAGCTCAATGACAGGACTTGAAAAATCCAAAGAATGAAGATCGTTATTGAAATTTTCTTCCAAGATTCTTTCTACTGCATCCTGCACGCTTTTGTATCCTCCGGTCAGTTGTTTTCTCTGAGTAAAACCTATTTTTAGTATACCATCATTTCTGCCCTGTTAGCAACCAAGGCGGGGAAAAAGTTTCTGTCTGCGAACAGTTTTGTTCATCTGCGCATAACATAGGATAAATGATATTTGCAGAGGTATTTTTATGTCTGAAAATCAGTTAAAAAATGCACAGACGGACTATAGCTATACAGGAAAACTGCAGATTAATGTGACTTCCACGCTGGGAATGATTCCCATACAGGGAGCTACCGTAAGCATTTCTTATAAAGGCGTTCCCGATGTGACAATAGAGAGGATAAATACCAATTCATCAGGACAGACAGATGAAATTGAATTACCATCGCCACCCCCTGAATACAGCATGGAACCGATGGAAGAACAGCCCTATTCTGAGTACAACATACAGGTAGCGGCCCCCGGATATGAACCCATCCTGGTTTCCGGTACAGAAATTCTGCCCGGTGTCACTGCCGTACAGCCAATCCGCTTAACCCCTCTTGAAACTGCTCCTTCTAATGAGGAGGTGATTGTCATACCGGATCATACGCTGTTCGGGGAATACCCACCTAAAATTCCTGAGGATGAGATTAAGCCCACAAACGAAAGCGGCGAAATCGTATTGAGCCGGGTCGTGATTCCCGAATATGTGGTTGTCCACGATGGTGTACCTGATGATCCCACTGCACCCAATTATTATGTGAAGTACCGGGACTATATCAAAAATGTTGTTTCTTCGGAAATCTATGCCACCTGGCCGGAAAGCTCTATTTATGCAAACACACTGGCAATCATGTCTTTTACATTAAACAGGGTTTATACGGAGTGGTACCGTAACAAGGGCTACGACTTTACCATTACTTCTTCCACGGCATATGACCAGAAATGGATGAGAGGCAGAAATGTTTATGAGAACATTGATCAAATTGTAGACAGCGTATTTGCCAACTTTTTATCCAGACCAGGCGTGCGTCAGCCTATTTTGACTTCCTACTGTGATGGACGAAGAGTGACCTGTGACGGCTTAAGCCAGTGGGGGTCAAGATATCTGGGAGACGAAGGATACTCTGCCATTGATATCATTCATTATTATTATGGAAGCGACATGTACATCAACACTGCTGACAGTATTGCGGGCGTTCCCTCTTCATGGCCCGGATACGACCTTACAATTGGTTCCTCCGGTGAAAAGGTAAGGCAGATGCAGCAGCAATTGAACCGCATTGCAAGAAATTATCCTGCAATTCCCACCGTTTCGGTAGACGGTATTTACGGACCGGGTACAGCAGAAGCAGTACGCACCTTCCAAGGTATTTTTGATCTGCCACAGACAGGAGTCGTAGACTACCCTACCTGGTACAGTATTTCCAATATCTATGTAGGGGTAAGCCGCATATCAGAACCGGGATGAAAGCCTTTTAAAAACAGGGTGTATGAAAGTTAATTATAGCTCTCATACACCCTTCATTACACCCTGTTGATTGCCTGCCGTTCCTGCATTCACAAAATTGTTCAGGGTATGGCAAGGCTTTGATTTGCAATAAACCGGTAACCGCTTTCTGTCTTTTCCAGAATTGTCTGTACATCTGAATAGATGTAATTCCAATCCATACCAGCCTTAAATTCCAAGGTATAAACATTTCCATTTGCGAGTCCGCCCACACAGGAAAACTCCATATAGTTTGTATCACCACACTCATGATAATAAGCATCAAATTCCGGGATATATAGACCGATTTTCTCATCATCTGTATCTGAAAGACTGATTCCCAATCTTTCCTCAAGCAATTTCTCTACATCACTTCGGGTAATTTTCACACAATCTGTATACAGTTCCTCCTGATTACAGGCAGCCAGATAAGCAGCAATTTCCTCCTCTGACAGCGTTTTCTGAAAACCTGCCCCTGAATAAAACACTTCCCCCAAATCAACTTCTGAAGGCCCTGTATATTCAGACAGTACAAATCCATATGCATCCATTCTGTGAATAAATTGCGTAAATAAATCCATTTCTTCCTGAGTCAGTTCTCGAAACCCGCCATCCCCATCTTCTTTCCAGTCTAATTCATCAAATCCTTCATCTACATCTTCGGCCAAGACTAATTCATCAAATTCTTCGGCCCCATCTTCGTCCAAGGCTAATTCCTCAAATCCTTCGGCCCCATCTTCTATTTGTATGTAATTCTGTACATCCTCAGCTTCATTCCTTCCACATCCAGATATCAGTAATGCAGAGGATAAAATTATAAAAATAAATTTTTTTCGCCTTATCATAAAGTATTATCCTTACTGTACTACTCCATCTCCGTTTCTGGTCCAGATAATATTCTCACTGATCATCTGGTCAATATCCATTCCGATAATTTCAGAGGCTCTCTCTTTCGCTTCTGCCTCATTTGCTGTTCCAAGATCTCTATAAATATCAAAAGCAGGTTTCTTGTTTCCACTTATGTCATAAAGTCCCAGTGCCAGATTGCTTTCCATCTCATGCGCATCATCCGTCTGCCGGAATAAAATGAATGCGTCTACGTCCGGCAGGGAGGCTGCCTTCAGATAGCCATATGCAATGGATGCCTCCTGTTCCTTTGTTCCAAAGCT
Source organism: uncultured Lachnospiraceae bacterium (assembly GCA_945868485.1). Lineage (GTDB taxonomy): Bacteria > Bacillota > Clostridia > Lachnospirales > Lachnospiraceae > Suilimivivens. The sequence continues at coordinate 19,300 of CAMBLS010000008.1, forward strand.
GGAGGTATATCCAATTTCCGCAAGAGAAATACTTCTCACGTCTCCATCCGGATTAAGAAACTGTTTCTGATGCATATAATTAATCAGGATGTCAATATTCTGCATAGTAATATATGGTGTTGAAAGATTATTTTTAACCCATACAGCCGGCCCGTTCCACGCATAAGGATCATATAAAGGAGAATTATAGGGGTGATAGGAAAGTCCCCAATCTATATTTCCTTCACGGTTTATATAATAATTAAACTGATCCAAATACTCTTTCGCAAGGAAGCTGCCCGGATTTGATTTACGGTTCCATTCCTGATCAATGGAATTATAAATCCGCACATTTGCGTTCATACTCTTCATTTCATTATAAATAATGCGGAACGCCTTTACATAAATATTTACATTAAAATCCAATGAAGTGGAATTGGTATACCACCAGGAAGTGCGGGCATTCACTTCATTTCCCACAATCCAGTTGTCTACCTGACCACATCCATTCGTTCCATCATAGCGCTGCGCCAGAAAAGCAGCAATTGCCTTGAGGTGATTGGTTCCTGCGGCATCCTTTACATTCAGTGCATATCCGGGGCAGGAAAAATCGTCCTCCTTAGCCAAAGGGTGAATCAAGTCGCTGGCATAAGGATTCTGTCCGCCATTTAAGAGAACCATGGTAACCTGTATTCCCCGATTGTTAAACCCTTTAACCGTGGAATCATAATCAGCAAGTCTTGCTCCATTAAAATAATAGGTCTGTCCGTTATAGTTATATGGAACTGCCCCTGAGACACCATATGCAGAACAAATTTCATCCACATCCATGTTGTAAACAACCTGATGGATGCCAAGCTCCTCCAGCTGTCCACCGGCAACTTTCGTAATGTCCGGCAATATTCCTTTGATTCCTCTATCCATACGTGCTGATGTGTGTCCGGAAAGTGCTTCGGGGTTCGTAATATAATGCTCATCACTTACCTGAACCATCTCTCCGCTTTTCTTTACCGCAATCAGAAACTTGCGGCTCAGATTAGATTTCCCGGTATTATAATCCAGCGGAAAGCTTACAGAAACATTGCTTCCTGCATCCACCTTTGCAACGATGTCCCCTGTAGGACCATCCTCATAAACTTCGTCTGCATAGACATAAAATTTACCGTCATCACTTGATGGAACACTGGACGCTTTCATCTCACACACAACGTCCTCACCTGAAATCAGACAAGAACTGATGGTAACAGGACGTCCTGCTGCCTGAACCTTTCCCTGATTACCATAAAGAGTTACTCCATTCCCCATGACTGCTGCCACAACAACGATTGTTGCCAACACTCTTATCATACTTTTTTTTAATCTGCTCATATCTACCATCCTATTACTTTCTTTTGTCTGTTTTCATTATATCTGAAAGCGTTCTCAATGTCATTATCTATTTCCAATATCGGGCAGAAAAATACCTCTGCCTATACACTGTCCATGTACTGCGCAGAGGTATCTTAGCTAGCTCAATTATTCTTATTTGGTAAGTAACATCATAATGTCATTGCTTCTTGCCACAAATTTGCTCATTGCCTCGGGTTCAAGAGGTGCATGCTGCAACAGTGCAAGATCATAGAGCTGTTCACAGATCATATTTACGTTATCGCCTTCTGTATGCTCCATAATATACTGTACCAAAGGATGATTTGCATTTAAGATCAGGGTTTCTCCTTCTTTTCCGAAACCACCCATGTCCATGCCCGGCATTGAATACATCTTCATCATATCCTGCATTCTTCTGCTTTCCTCAGAGAGGGTAATCATGGAAGAAATCTTCTTATTTTTCAGCTTTTCAACCTTGATGGTAATCTTATCTTTCTTAAGAACTTTCTTCATTACCTTTCCGATGGCTTCCGCTGCTTCCTCAAGTTCCTTTTCTGCCTTCTTGCTTGTCTTGGCTTTAAAGGTGTCTGTCAGATCTGCATCGATTCTCTGGAACTTGATGCCTTCATTCTTAGCTTCCAGCTGAGAGATGAAAGGCTGGTCAATATTGTGGGTCAAGATGACGGCATCCATCTTAGCTGCCTTGAACATGCTGATATACTGGCTCTGCTGCTTCTCATCGGTTACATAGTAGATGACCTTTTCCTTCTTTTCTTCCGCTTCGGCTTCTTCATCGTCCGCATCCTGAGTTACCACATTGCCGTCTGCATCCACTACCTCAGCATCTGCTTTTTCTGCAGTTTCAGAATCGTCATCCTTCTGTTCCTCCTCAGAAACCTCGTCTGGATCGATCTTATTGACCTCAAGACATTCAGGAAGTGTCAGATATTTGCCGTCCAGATTCTTGAACAGGATATAGTCTGTCATCTTCTCACAGAATTTGTCATCCTTAAGGCATCCGAACTTGATGAAGGGACTGATATCATCCCAGTATTTATCATATTCTTCTTTTTCTGTCTTACACATGCCGGAGAGCTTATCTGCTACTTTCTTGGTAATGTAATCAGAAATCTTCTTTACAAATCCGTCATTTTGAAGTGCGCTTCTTGATACATTTAAGGGCAGGTCAGGACAATCAATCACACCCTTTAACAGCATCAGGAATTCAGGAATTACTTCCTTAATATTGTCCGCAATGAACACCTGATTGTTATAAAGCTTAATGACACCCTCTATGGATTCATACTCCATATTAATCTTAGGGAAGTACAAAATACCTTTTAAATTAAAAGGATAATCCATATTCAAATGAATCCAGAATAAAGGTTCCTTGTAATCCTGGAACACCTTGCGGTAGAAATCCAGATATTCTTCCTTGGTACATTCATTCGGATGCTTCATCCAAAGGGGCTGTGTTTCATTCAAAAGTTCTGGACGTTTGATAATCTTGTATCTTAATTTATCCTCTTCCTTCTCAGGCTTAATCTCTTCTACTATCGTATCTGTATCCAGTTTCTCATCTGCATCAATGGTCTGGGTTTCCTTGGTATTTTCTTTGGAAAGATAAATTTCCGTAGGCATGAAGGAACAATACTTCTTAATTACTTCTCTTGCCTTGTATTCATTACAGAACTCCAGCACATCTTCATTGACAAAAAGGGTAATCGTTGTACCTACCTCTGTTCTGTCCCCCTCTTTCATGTCAAACTCTGTTCCACCATCACATTCCCAATGTACCGGCTTGGCATCTTCTTTCCATGAAAGGGTATCAATATGAACCTCATCAGCTACCATAAATGCGGAATAAAAACCAAGACCGAAATGACCGATAATCTGATCCTCATTAGTCTTATCCTTATATTTCTCAATAAAGTCTGTTGCTCCTGAAAAGGCAATCTGATTGATATACTCCTCCACCTCATCAGCAGTCATTCCGATACCGTTATCGATAAATTTCAGGGTCTTTTCTTCCGGATTCACAAGCACCTGAATCTTCCCTTTATAGTCCTCCGGTAAGGAATATTCTCCCATCATATCAAGTTTCTTCAACTTGGTAATGGCATCACAGCCATTGGAAATTAATTCCCTGAAAAAGATATCATGGTCTGAATATAACCATTTCTTGATAATGGGGAATATGTTTTCGCTGTTAATAGATAAGCTTCCGTGTTTTTCTGCCACGATTGATCACTCCTTTTTCAATCCATTTCATGTATTTCAATAAACTAAAATAAAGTGTAGTTCCCTTTTTGATAAAAGTCAAGACAAAATTAGCACTCATTTAAAATGAGTGCTAATAATCCTCTGAAAACGTTGTATTTTCGGGCTTTTTATAATTCTAAAATTTTTATTAACTGAAATATTTATTATAAATATCAAAAAAATCTCTGGTATTTACCTCTTCATTTTCAATAAAAGAAATGCTCTTCCAGAGGTCTTCATTTAAAGTTCTGGTCAAGGTTGCCACAAACGCATCATACTCCTGTCCGAAAACCTCCTCTTTACGCTTTTCTACAATTTTAATCTTATTTGCATCCGTCTCTTCTCGGTTAAACGTATTGATACATTTTATGATATGATATCCATATTCCGTTTCAATAATATCACTGATTTCACCAGTTTCCATCTGAAACGCAGCTTCTTCGAAGTTTTCTGCTGTTTCGCCCTTTCCAAAAGACCATGTAACCCCTTCACCCTCACTATAGGCCAGGGCAAGTTCTTCAAAATCAGCATTTTCCTGCTTTGCAAGCTTCAAGATTTCCTCTGCCCGTTTTCTTGCATCTTCTCTGGCAGATTCGGTATACTCTGTTTTTGACCCACTTCCATCCAAAGTATAGGTTTTAATCAGAATATGTTGCACCGTAATGGTTCTGGCTTCATCATCGCTGATTTCCGGGTTAATATCCCTGATAATATGTTTGTATACTTTATTGGCAAGTACAAATTCTTCATACAGATGGTCGATGACCTCCTGCGTCACCTGCATGCTTTCTCGTTCCGTCTCATTTAATGTGCTATAATACTCAGCCGCAGCCGCAGCTACCGTTTCCTTCTCCTGCTCATTTAATGAAACATCATATTGCTTTGCAAGCAGATTCATGGTCTTTATTTGTGCCAACTGCGCAAGCACCGTTTCCTTCACGCTCTCTTCCAGCGTAACGTCATTTAAACTGGTTTCCCAGATTTCCTTTCCATATACGCTTTCATACTGATTCTGTGCATTGGTCAGATAGACCATAATTTCCGGCAATGTGCAGGACATCGTTTCAATACGGAAGATTTCATTTTTCTTAAATCCTGTGGTTAGCACAAGCTTGGTATCTGCCCCTGCCTTTCCACAGCCCGTTATCCCTGAAAGCATCAGACTGCACAAAAGCAATACCATCAGTCTTTTTGCTCTTTTCATGCTTCCATCTTTCTCAGGATGCTTCTTGCAACGCTGATACCGTTTGCAGATGCCTGCTGAAGCCCTCTGGTCACTCCCGCACCATCACCGATTGCACGAAGTCCGCTGATGCTGGTCTCAAAATCTCTGTTTACAATTACCTTGTTGGAATAAAATTTAACCTCTACCCCGTAGAGCAATGTTTCATCTGCTGCAATACCCGGTGTAATTTTATCCAGCGCAATCAGCATCTCTTCAATATCCACCATAATTCTGTGAGGGAATACCAGAGATAAATCTCCCGGAATCGCATCCTTTAAAGTGGGGATAAGGTTATTACGGCAAAGGCGCTCTTCTGTAGTTCTTCTTCCTCTCTTAAAATCACCAAAAGTCTGCACCAGTATCTTACCTCCACAAAGCATGTTGGAAAGCTGTGCAATGTGCTTACCGTACTCAATCGGTGTTTTAAAGGGTTTGGTAAAATTCTTGCTTACCAGAATTGCAAAATTGGTATTATTAGTCTTATAATCCTTTGATTTATAGGCATGTCCGTTTACCACAGCAAGTCCGCCCTCATAATACTCTGTAGCCACCTCACCGGATGGATTAGTACAGAAGGTTCTCACCTTATCGTCAAAGGTAGGGGTATGATAGATTAGCTTTGCCTCATAGAGATTTTCATTCAGGAACTGCATTACCTCGTCCCTCACTTCTACTCTGACACCGATGTCCACGGTACCAGGAGTCGTCTCAATCCCGATCTCTTCACACTTATCCTTAAACCAGTCTGCCCCTTCACGACCTACTGCTGAGACAATCTCACCTGCATAGTAAGCTTCCCCTTTATCAGTCTTAATGCCTACAGCTCTTCCATCTTCTACCAAAAGCTCTGTTACCATCGTATTAAACATAATAGTAACTCCCTGCGCCTCAAGATGGTGCTGAAGCTTTTCATAAATCTTATATCCTTCCTCTGTTCCAAGATGGCGGATAGGACACTCTACCAGCTTTAAGTTTGCATTGATTGCTTTCTTACGGATTTCACGAATTTCCGTCTGCTTATCCACGCCATATACACTGGTGTCCGCTCCAAATTTCAAATAGATATTGTCGGATTCTCCAATCAGCTTCTCTGTCTCGTCATATCCCAGAATCTCAGGCAGATTTCCACCTACATCAGGAGAAAGGGAAAGCTTTCCGTCAGAAAAAGCGCCTGCTCCCGCAAAGCCTGTGGTGATAGAGCAGGGCTTACAGCCTACGCATTGCTTAGTCACACGCTTCGGGCACTGTCTTTTCTCTATAGAACGCCCCTTCTCAATCATAAGCACCTTTAAATCCTTCTTTTTATCCATCAGTTCATAGGCACAGAAAATTCCTCCGGGACCTGCGCCAATGATAATTACGTCAAATTGTTTTTCCATATCAACACCTCCACTGTATATTAGGATAGCATAACCGAAGCTGTACTTCCAGCATTTGTTTTATGAATTTGAATCTGATTGCCTATCTTTTCTGCCAATTCCGGCACATGGGAAATAATACCAATCAATCGGTCTTTTTCCACCAGACTCTGTAAGGTTAAGCATGCCTGTTCAAGAGATTCCCCATCCAGGCTTCCAAATCCCTCATCAATAAAAAGTGCTTCCACTCTCCGCCCACCACTTTCTGCCTGCACCACATCGCTCATTCCAAGGGCAAGCGCCAGTGAAGTCTTGAAGGACTCTCCACCGGATAAGGTCTTGACTGATCTGAATTTTCCTGTGTAATAGTCCATGACTTCCATTTCCAGATTGTCCTTGCTTCTTCCGTCCGAAATCTGTTCTATGCGGCGCAGTTCATATCTTCCTCCGCTCATCAGTCTAAGGCGGATATTGGCTGCCCGAAGAATGTCTTCGAAATAGGACGCTAACACGTATTGTTCAAATACAAGCCTCTTTTTATTATTTCCGTTTGCTGCATCATCCAAATCTTTTAGCAGACTATAGTTTTCCATAAGCTCTGAAAGCTGCTTATGCTTTTCTCTCAGAGAAAGCAATACCTTTTTTACGCTTTGCAGCGTTCCGTTCAGCTTCATCAATGTATCTGTAAGCTCTCTTTTCTCCTGTACTGCCTTCTGAAGCTGCTCCCTAAGCAAACTGGTATCCTCCGGCTTTGCCTTTCCAGTTTCTTCCTCCAGATGGCTGAGCATTTCATCACACAGGCGACAATCCTGCAAATAGGTCTGTATTTCACTCCGAAGCAGAACCACTTTCCGCTCATCTGTCAGTACGCTATGATATTCCTCCGATGATGTAAAGCCTGCTTTCTCAAGCCCCCTGACAAACACTTCCTCTTCACGATGCATGATCTCCTTAGCCGGAATCAGTTCGTCCTTCCGATTACTTAGCTGTTTTTGCTTTTCTTCCAATATTGTCAGCCTTTTCTCATACCTTCTGATAAAATCTCTGAATTCCTTTTCCTCATGGCTTTCAATATAATCTGCTATCTGTTGCTCCCTGGTATTTCTGCATGTTTTGAGCATTTCACAGTTCTTTTCAAGCTCTGCAATCTGCGCTTCAATGGACTGGACCTGTGCCAGCATTGCTGTGGTCTGTCCATGAAGCCCAATACGCTCTGCCTGCTTCTTCTCAAATGCGCTCTTTAATTGCTTAATCCTTTCTTCTGTTGGTAGCTCTACACTCCGTGATGCAGGTGTGGGATGATGTACCGACCCACAGACAGGGCAGGGTTCCCCCTCCCTAAGAGCTTCTCCAAGAATTCCTGCAATTCCATGACGATAAATTCTGTCTGCCTGCTCATAAATATCTTTTGCTTCTTCCTCTTTCTGCTCCGCTGTCAGGTACTCCTTTTGCAGCTGGTGTAACTCCTCCTGCCTTGTGGCTTCCTTTTTTCGCTCAAGCTCCAATGTCTGCTGCTCTTCCCGAAGCCTTCTTTCCTGTTCATAGGCAAGCTCTGTTTCTGTGCGCATGCCATAGCACTCTTCCTCTGCCTCTTTTTGTGCTAACAGCCCGCAGATTTCCTTCTGTGCAGCTTCTATTTCCTTTTCAAGCGTTGCTGCCTTTTCCTGCACTGCCAGAAGCTTTAGTTCTTCCTGCCTTAGGGAAGCTGCTTTTTCCTGTTGATGTAAAAGAGCCTCCTTCTCTTCCATTTCTTCTTTTTTTTGAGAAAGCTCCTGTTGGTGTATTTTTTCTTTTACAAGTTTTTCAAACAGACTTTTAATCCTGTCTGCTTCCGCCACCTTCCCGGTCAGCTCCTGTACCTGCCCCTCCTTCTGTACACAGTTCTTCTGCTGCTTCTTCCATTCTGCTTCCAGCTGTTTCTTCTGCTCTTCCAGCAGAGAAATTATTTCCTCATAGTAATAGCTTCCGCTACATTCTTCCACAATCCCATCTCTTACGAGAAGGTCAATATTTTCATCCATTTTGTGGCGGCACTCCATAATTTGCTTATAAATACTGCCTGACCTGCTTTTCAACATGGATGCTATTTTTTCATAGGGTGCTGTACTGAAAATCTCACGGAAAATTCTGGTCTTTTCCATCGGAGATGCAGACAGAAGCTTCGCAAACTCTCCCTGGGCAATCATAGACAGCTGTTTAAACTGGCGATAATCCAGCTTCAAAAGCTCCTGAACCTTACGGGTCACCTCACTGCTTCCTTCTATCGAGCTTCCATCTGGCCCGGTAAAGACTGCTCTTTCCTTCTCTTTGGTATATCCTTCCGTAACATCGCTTTTGGAAGCTTTCCGCTTTCTGGGACGAAGGTATTCAGGATTTCTGTAAACTCGGTACTGCTCTCCATTGTGTGTCATTTCAAGTTCTACATAAGTGGGCGTATCAGCCTTGGCAAAATCACTTCGAACACTGGTCTTTTCACGCATCTCACCACTCATATTTCCATATAACGCATAAGTAATGGCATCAAAAACGGTGGTTTTTCCTGCACCCGTTGGTCCAGTTATCAAAAAGAGCCCTCTCTCTTTAAAACCAGTAAAATCAATCTCCTGTTTTTCTTTATAAGGACCCCATCCACAGAGGGTTAATCTGACAGGTTTCATCTCTGTTTTTGCACCTTTCCCGTTTTTTCATTCTCTTCCTTCTTCCAGCTCTTTAATCATATCCGTCATGATTCTTTTGCGTTCCTCTGAAAGCACTTCTCCCCTTACTTCTTCATAAAAAGCTTCAAACAGTTCCATTGCTCCCTTTTTCTTCGCCGTCACTCTGCTTTTTATTTCTGCGCTTTCAGTCATATCCCGTCCTTTTTCTTCTCTTACAATCTGCATCACATTCGGATACTTGCTGCGAATGGTTCCAATTGGATCAATCAATTCTCCCTGATCTGTCAAAATTGCCTGCAGATAGTCCTGCTGTCCACATTCAAATACACCCTCAAGAATTTCCCTAAGACTCCCTTTTAGTTTTCTCATCTCACGAAGAGGCCAAAGGGGAAGTGCTTCTACTTCTCTAAGTCCTGTTTCATCTATAGTTACCAGCAGAGCAGATTTTGTCTGACCGCTTTCACCGAAAGAATACTTTAAGGGAGAGCCTGCATACCACATAGGATGCTCTCCAATTTGCTGGGGCTTATGTATGTGTCCCAATGCCACATAATCAAAGCCATGAAAAACTGACGCATCCACATTGTCAAGCCCACCCACATGAATAGTAGTTTCACTGTCCGAAAGCTCCGGTTCCTTTCCCCCATCGGTCACAAAAAAATGCGTAACTAATACATGCCTTACCGGAATTTTACTAGCTGTTTCCTCTGCTATTGATTTCTGCTCCTCCCAGTAATCTGCAAGCAACAGCCGCACTGCTTCCTCGCTGGTTCGTACATCCATCTGTGCCGGTTTGCAGAAGGGTAAGAGCACAAATTCTGTTTTACACTTCGGTTCAGAAAAAATTACTTTTTTTAAAGTGTCTTTTGATACCCCTGCAATATGAACCCCCTGCTTTCCAAGCAGTTCCTGCCCAAAGCAGATTCGTTCCGGCGAATCATGATTTCCGCTTATCATAATTACCTGAATTTCAGCCTGGGACAATTCATTTAAGAAACTGTCAAACAGAGTTACCGCCTCTGCAGGTGGTATGGATCTATCATAAATGTCCCCTGCAATCACAACCGCATCTACCTGATTTGCCTTGGCCATATCCGTAATCTGTGTAAGTATGAACTTTTGATCCTCCAGCATAGAAAAATCATTCACAACTTTCCCAATATGCAAATCTGCTACGTGAATAAACCTCATACCGGTTCTCCCTTTTTGTTAAACCATACATCTCCATTGGTCAGAAGATAATCTTCGCCGCTTAAAATAGCATGACAGAAATCTTCTATGGAATGAAGCTTTCTCTTAAATGCCATTCCACCACCAAAAAGCTGCGTAGCATGAATATCAGAGCCCGCTGTCAAAGGAAGATGGTGCTCTGCTGCATAGGCAATGGCTCTCTTGTCAAACTCAGGGTTATTGTGATGCAGACTCAAATGAGAGGAATGAGTAGCATTGACACCTTCCACGCCATCCACATTCTCAGGGAACAGACGTACTTCCGGAATGTAGTATTCTTCCCTGTAGGGATGGGCATGAATGACCATTCCTCCTGCCTCCCGGATCATCTGATGCTGTTCCGGTATGGAAGCCTCCTTAATCTGAGGATGGCTTTTTAACCATTGCTTATCGACACCGTAAATCAAAAATTCTGTTCCGCGATAACAGGATTCATAACCAAAGAAAACGTCAAGACCAATTTTATCGCCCCATGCTTTTGCATCTTCGTACCCCTTACAAAACT